>PFFX01000002.1:806-9537 GCA_002783385.1 Rhodobacterales bacterium CG15_BIG_FIL_POST_REV_8_21_14_020_59_13
CTCGATGATCGTCGCCGTACCCATGCCGCCGCCAACGCACAGCGTGGCGAGGCCGGTGGATTGGCCCGTCCGTTCCAGCTCGTCGAGCAGCGTGCCAAGGATCATCGCCCCGGTCGCGCCCAGCGGGTGGCCCATGGCGATCGCGCCGCCATTGACATTGGTCTTGTCGTGCGCAAGGCCGAGATCGTCCATGAACCGCAAAACAACGGCGGCAAACGCCTCGTTGATCTCGTAAAGGTCGATATCTTCCGGGCTCATGCCGGCTTTCTTCAGCGCCTTGCGCGCCGACGGGGCCGGGCCGGTCAGCATGATGGTCGGTTCCGAGCCGATGGAGGCCATTGCCCGGATGCGGGCACGCGGCTTCAGGCCCAGCTTCTCACCCATCTCCTTCGAGCCGACAAGAATGGCAGCGGCACCGTCGACGATGCCGGACGAATTGCCCGCATGGTGGACGAAATTGACCTTCTCCACTTGCGGATATTTCTGGATCACCACCGCATCAAACCCGACAAAGGCCGAGAGATCGCGGAAAGCCGGATTGAGCGCGGCAAGCGATTGCATGTCGGTTTGCGGCCGCATCAGCTCGTCATGGTCAAGCTGCACAAGACCCAACTGGTTTTTCACCGGGACGATGGATTTCTTGAACCGGCCTTCTTGCCAGGCTTTGCTGGCGCGCTTTTGGCTTTCCACCGCATAGGCATCGACATCATCGCGGCTATATCCGCCCATCGTAGCGATGAGATCCGCGCCCACACCCTGCGGTACAAAATAATGATCGTAAGCCATCTCCGGATCGACCGCCATCGCGCCGCCATCGGAGCCCATCGGCACACGGCTCATCGATTCCACGCCGCCGCTAATCGCCAGATCAGCCTCACCGGACATGATTTTTGCTGCGGCCATATTGGTCGCTTCGAGGGCCGAGGCGCAGAAGCGGTTGACCTGCACACCCGCGGTCTGTTCGGAAAAACCGGCATTGATCACCGAGGCGCGGGCAATATCCGCGCCCTGCTCGCCCACGGGCGAGACACAGCCGAGGATCACATCATCCACGTAGCTGGTGTCGAGATCATTGCGGTCACGGATCGCCTGCAGCGCCTGTGTGGCAAGCTGCAGCGCCGTGATTTCATGCAGGGAACCGTTTTTCTTTCCCTTGCCGCGCGGTGTGCGTATGGCGTCATAAATATAAGCTTCGGTCATGAGGGGAACCTCCCGTTGAATTCTTTTGTTTAAAGCGTCCGTGAAATCAGCAGCTTCATGATCTCGTTCGTGCCGCCATAGATGCGCTGCACCCGGGCATCGCGCCACATCCGTGCCACCGGATATTCATTCATGAAGCCATAGCCTCCATGCAGCTGCACGCATTCATCAATCAGCTCGCACTGCGTGTCCGACACCCAGTATTTCGCCATCGAGGCGGTCGCCGCATCGAGCTCGCCCTTGAGCAACAGGTCAGAGCAATGCTGGCAGAACACCTCGGCAATCGTCGCCTTGGTTTTCAGCTCGGCGAGTTTGAACTGCGTGTTCTGGAAGGCGAGGATCGGTTTTCCGAAAGCGTGGCGTTCCTTGACATAGCGGAGGGTCTCATCCAGCGCGCGCTTCATCATGCCGACGCCCTGAACCGCGATCTGCAGGCGTTCCT
This sequence comes from Rhodobacterales bacterium CG15_BIG_FIL_POST_REV_8_21_14_020_59_13, assembly GCA_002783385.1. GTDB lineage: Bacteria > Pseudomonadota > Alphaproteobacteria > Caulobacterales > Maricaulaceae > Hyphobacterium. The sequence goes on from PFFX01000002.1 coordinate 2,449, forward strand.
GCGGCAGTTGTTGCATGAGCTGGACGAAGCCCTGACCCTCTTCTGGACCCAGCAGCGCATCGGCGGGCACCCACATATCGTCAAAGAATAATTCGGATGTATCCTGACCTTTCAGCCCCACCTTGTCGAGCGTGCGCCCGCGCCTGAAGCCTTCCAGGCCGTCGGTTTCGATCATGAAGAGCGAGGTGCCCTTCGCGCCAGCTGCGGGATCGGTCTTGGCCACAACGATGATGAAATTCGCGGTGCCACCATTGGTGATGAAGGTTTTCGATCCGTTGATCCGGTAACCATTGCCGTCCTTCTTGGCGGTGGTCTTGATGCCCTGAAGGTCAGAGCCCGCCGCCGGTTCGGACATCGCAATCGCGCCGACATATTCGCCGGAAATCATTTTCGGCAGCAGGCGCTTTTTCTGCTCTTCCGAGCCGTAATGCCAAACATAGGGGGCCACGATGGAATTGTGCAGCGACGCACCCCAGCCATCCACGCCCAGCTCCGAAACGGCCATGTGGAAAACATAGTCGTGACGCCAGTCCCCGCCAGCGCCGCCATATTCTTCCGGCGCGGCCGGGCAGAGCAGACCGGCCTCCCCGGCCTTGGTCCAGACCTCGCGGTCGACAACTCCGGCTTTTTCCCAGCGGTCGCCATGGGGCAGGCATTCTTTCTCGATGAAGCCTTTGACCGCTTCATAGAAGATATTGACGTCCTCCTGGTCGAGCCATTCAGGACGTTTGACGTTGAGGGGATCTGCAAGCATTCAGAATGCCTCCGCTTCGAGCGCCATCATGGAGGCGGCACCCGCCTTCACTTTGGCCAGATGCATGCCGCCTTCCGGGACCCAGCGGTCGAGGAAATAGCGGCCGGTTGACAATTTTGTGGAATAAAAGGGATCGGACGCATCCCCCGCTTCCGCCGCCTTCGCCATCAGACCCCACATATAGGTGAGGCAGGTCAGGCCGAAGAGCTGCAGATAGTCATGACTGGAGGCGCCCGCATTATTGAAGTCCTTGAGGCCGTTCTCGACCAGCCAGTCAGTCGCCTCTTTGAGCTGCGCCTTGGTCGCGGCCACCGCGTCGAGGAAAGGCTGGGTTGCATCCGATCCTCCAGCAGCGGCAAAGGCGTCCAGCTCGTCAAAGAAGGAGTGGATCGGGCGCATGCCATTCATCGCCAGCTTGCGTCCCACCAGATCCAGTGCCTGGATACCGTTCGTGCCTTCATAGATGAGCGTGATGCGCGCATCGCGCATGAACTGGCTCATCCCCCATTCCTCAACATAGCCGGAACCGCCAAAGACCTGCAGGCCGTTAGACACCGACAAAAAGCCCTTGTCGGTCAGATAGGCCTTCACGACCGGGGTCAGGAGAGACATGTAATCGCCGGACTTTTCGCGTTGCTCGGGATCGCCGGACTTTTCTTCCAGATCGCCATGCAAAGCCGTCCATGAGACCAGGCACCGGGCTGCTTCGACAAAGCATTTCTGATCCATCAGCATGCGCCGGACATCCGGGTGAACAATGATCGGATCGGCTGGCCCATCGGGGTTTTTCGGCCCCGTCAGCGAGCGGCCTTGCAAACGGTCTTTGGCAAAGGCCAGCGCATTCTGATAGGCCACCTCGCCCACGGCCAAGCCTTGCAGGCCAACACCGAGACGCGCCTCATTCATCATGACGAACATGATTTTGAGGCCCTTGTTTTCCTCACCGACCAGCCAGCCGGTCGCCTCGTCATAATTCATGACGCAGGTGGCATTGCCGTGAATGCCCATCTTTTCTTCCAGACCGCCGCACTGGAGCGAATTGCGCTCCCCCGGCTGGCCATCCTTATCAAGGATATACTTCGGCACCACAAACAGCGAAATACCCTTCACCCCTTCCGGCGCGCCTTCGATGCGGGCCAGAACGAGGTGGATAATATTGCCGGCCAGATCATGTTCACCGGACGAAATCCAGATTTTCTGGCCGGAGATTTTATAGCTGCCATCACCATTCGGCACCGCCTTGGTCCGCAACAGACCCAGATCGGTTCCGCAATGCGGCTCGGTCAGATTCATCGTCCCGGTCCACTCACCGGAGATCATCTTTGGCAGATACATCTGCTTTTGCGCTTCAGACCCGCCTGCGAGCAGAGCACGCACGGCACCGCCGGTAAGGCCCGGATACATGCCAAAAGCCATATTGGCCGAAGACGTCATCTCGCCGGTGGCCAGACCCAGGACTTGCGGCAGACCCTGACCGCCATATTCCTGTGGCTGTGACAGGCCCATCCAGCCCGCTTCGGCAAACTGCTTGTAGGCGTCCTTGAAGCCGTCCGGCGTGGTCACCGACCCGTCATCATGGCGGGTGCAGCCTTGCGTATCACCAATATGGTTGAGCGGGGCGAGGACCTGCTCGGAGACTTTTGCGGCCTCGTCCAGAATGGCGTCCATCGTATCGGCATCGGCATCGGCAAAGCCGGGCAGATTGCCATACTGCGTCATGTTCAGAACATCATGCAGGACAAATTTATAATCGCGTGTCGGGGCTTTATAGACGGGCATCAGGACCTCTCCCTTGAAATTCAGGTCTGGGTTTCGTGAGAGCCTGGTTCGGGCGATGCGCCCGTCCAGACATTCATTCGCGCCGCTGCCAGCGCTTCAAAGGCGCGGGCACGGTGTTTGATTTCTTCGGTAGGTTCGCGATTGGCCAGCCGGTCTTCCAGCCAAGTGCGCCCGGCCTCCAGCTCGGCAATCGCCGCATCAATATCCTGCCGCTGGCTGTTCAACGCATCAATGCGCTCGTGAAAGCGGTCCAGCATGTCGGTCAGGGCGGACGGGTTCTGCGTGGTGATCGCTTCCATATCCAGCATTTCGCGGATTTCATCGAGAGAGAAGCCGACGCGCTTGCCGCGCAGGATCAGCACCAGGCGGGCGCGATCCGTGATGGAATAAACCCGCGACGCGCCTTTCCGCCCCGGATTGAGCAAGCCCTTTTGTTCATAGAAGCGCAGCGTGCGCGCCGTAACGTCAAATTCGGCGGCCAGATCGCGGATGGTGAATGCACTTTTGATGATGCTTAACTCCCGTAAGCGGTGAATATGACTCATCCTTACGCGAACGTCAACGTCAACTTAATGACGTTTTCTAAGGGGCTGACAGTATTGGTGCAATCAGCGCTCCGGGCTTGTGTCCCGGCCATCGCGGAAGGATAACGTCGCCATGAAACGCTTCCTAACTCCCCTCGCCGCTCTTGTATTAGCCGGCCCTGTCTGGGCTCAGGACGGAGGGGATGGCTCTGGTGGAGACACAAATGGCGGCCCGGCACAGTCCGGTATTGCAGACTTGCTCGAGCGTCTGGAGTCAGAAACACAAGAAACCCCGGCCCGGGATAATGAGGGCGCATCGGGCGGGCTCTCATTGCGCGGCGATGATGGCAGCGAATTGGACACCCCCGTAGATGGATCCGGAGAAGACGGTGCCGGAAATGACACACCGGGAGAGGTCACAGATGAATCGGAAGTCGAGACAGCGCCAGCAGGGGACGCGCCCGAAGACGCGCCCGATATGAACAATTCCGGGGATGAGATCACGGACGCCAGCACCACTGGTGACGACGCTGATCCGGACGCGGCCGAACCGGAAACGGCAGATGCGGCAGCATATGGCCTGTCGCCCGCCACCCCCTTCCTGACCAGTACTCAGTATGTGGAGCTTCGGCCCGCTAGCACCGGAGAGGCCCTTGAACTCATTTGGTCGATCCGGCGCGAAAGCGTCGCGGGCGAGGCCATGGGAGAGGCGGTGCCCCGCACGCTTGTGATCGCACCCGGCTTTGTACGCGATGAATCACCGGACAGAATTTCGGTCTATGATTTCCTGACCAGCCGCCATCTGGAAATCAACGCCGAGGCCGGCACGATGACGAATACGGCGTTTGCAGCCGAAGTCCGCCGCCGCCTTGATACCTATCTCGGCCTGTCTCAGGGCGGCCGCCTGGACGATATCCCGCTCGGACCGGACCGCTCATTTGACCGTTTCTGGCTGGAAGCCGCCATGGGCATCCGCCGCGAACCTGCGCCATTGACGTATGAATATGAAGCCGGAGCCCTGTCCGTTCAGCGGGCCGGGGGGGGGGCTGTGCTCTCTGCACGCTTTGCGGTGGAAGACCTGGGCAATGCACACACCAGCACCGGCGACGGGCCTGAAACGGCCCGCGATGATGATGTTGAAACCAGACGTGACAGCATCAGCGAGGCTGCCAGACCCATTGATCTGTCATCCGGCGAATCCGTGGTGTTTGACCTTTCGCAGGCAGCAAGGCCTATCAATCTCGATCTGAATGATATCTCGGTGAATTATCCTGACGGCAATCCTGCAGAGCAGGCGCAGGCTGAAGTGTTGCGCCGCTGGATGCGTCATGCCCTGCCCATACATCCCGACGCGCTCGGCGCACTGGAAGGCGCGCCCCGCATTCCGGAAGAGTTCGCCTTTTTCGTGGTCAGTCCGGAAAGCCCGGAGGGCCGGCGCGAAGTCTGGACGTTGCAATCGATTGAAACCATTGAGCCCGGCTTTCGTCTGACCGCAGGCCTTGGGCCGTCATTTGAAGGGCACAGCATGATCAGCGAGCGCCTCGTGCCCGCTGCCCTGTCGGCGATCGAGGACGGAAATACGGAAGATCCGCAGCGGTTTCTGGACGAAATCGAAATCCATCGCGCCGCCGGGGATCGTATTCGCGCCTATCTTGTCAGCCTTCAGGAGCTCAACCATCACGGGCCCTGCCCGCCTGTCGGCGTGGCAGCCCGCCGCCCCGTTTGCGCAGAAGTCAGCCGCCTTGTCTCGGCAGGGCTTGGCGATTCCGCTTTCGAGCAGTTTTTCAGCCTCATTAATGGACCTGCCGGGACCGGAAATGAGCAGATGGTTGCCACGATGGAAGCCTATCGCAGTGACAACAATCTGGCTGGAGCCGCCGCCCGCGTCCTGAGCGCCAAGGCGCTGCTCGCCTGGGCGGCCCGCGACCCCGAAGATCCGCCTGCGGATTTGTCACCCTTCGAACTGTTGGCCGAAGCCCTTGAAATCGATCCGTTTGCCAGCAGTGTCTGGTGGGAGACCGGCAATGCGCTTCTGATCCTGCGTGATCCCCTGTCGGGCTGGACGGTTTTCGATACCGGACGCTCTGTTCTGGCGCCTGATGCTGTGGGTTTGCTGCAGCAGGCGGACGCATTGGAAGACAGGTTGCGCATCCTGGCTCCTGAATTCTTCCTGCCACGTTAAGGTCAGGATCTGCTAATCTGCCGCCATTGCAGCCAGATTAGCAGATCCTGACCTTAAGACATCTTTACCCGGGATTAACCGAAACCGCCGTCATTAACGGATTGTGTGGCTGTTTGCCCGCGCTGCGTCGCTGTAAGACCTGTGGATATACCACATCTTGAGGGTCTGTGGTTGGTTTACACAAGATTAACCAGTCAGCTAGCGTGGGATATCGGAATGGAGTGCGATTCGTTATGTCCTCGGCGGGACCCTGGAGTGTCAAAGGCATAGACCCCCGCGCCCGCGCCCGCGCCAAAACCGCAGCGCGCCGGGAAGGCATGACGCTGGGCGAGTGGCTGAACACCGTTATCCTCGATTCCGGACCTGACCGCGATGGCGAACCCCGCTGGGAATCCAGTCTGGAAAGATTCCCGGGCTTTTCCGGTCGCAGCGATGAAGGCGACGCCCTGCTGCGCGGCATGGTCGAACGTCTGACCGAACGGATTGAATCCACCGAACAAAATTCCACCAGCTTTCTGAACGAGGTCGATCGCTCGATTTCCGACCTTGCCGAGCGCATCGAGACGACCGATCAGGGTTTCCGTCAGGACCAGCAAAAGACACGCGAACTGGCCGAGGCCGCGCGCTCTGCCGCCGAAGCTCTGGCGCTGCGCGTCAAACGCATTGAGGAGGCAGGCGGCACAGCCGATCCGCAAACCCTGAAGACCTTCGAATCCGCGTTCGGAAAACTCGCTGCGCGCGTCTTCCGCAACGAGAATGACAGCCTGCGCTCTGCGGAAATCATGCAATCCGCGCTGGAGGAATTCGGAGAAGCCACCGAGACTGCGACCGTCTCCCTGCAAAAGCGCATCGAGGCCATAGAGGCCGGTCAGAACCGTTTGAGCGACGATCTGCGCAAGACGGCCAGCCGCACGCAAGGTACGGGCCAGGTCCTGCAGGGCCTGCACACGACCGCCGACCGCCTGCGCCGCCGCATCGAGGACACCGAGCGGCTGACCCATGATGCCGCCAGCGCGTTCGAGCAATCCGTGGCCCGCATAGATGCCCGCCTGCGCTCGCTTGAAAGCCGTCCCTTCTCCACCGATACCGGCGATCTGGACCGGCGCTTTGATCTTCTATCTGACGAGCTCGCCCGCGTCGTCTCTGACACCCGGGCGCAAGTGGCACGCGAGCTGGAAGACGCTGTCTCCGAACCGCGTGTCGAACGCTTGGAACGCGCTTTGAAAACGGCTGAAACCCGCATTTCCGCCGCCGAAACATCACACTCGGAATCGCTGAGCCGGATTGGCCTTGAAATCACGCGCCTCGCCCGGGTCATGGATGACCGCATTTCCGAGAGCGAGAAAAAAGCCGAGGCGCTCCACAATACCGACAGGGCCGACCGCGAGCTGGCACAGCGTTTCGACTCTGTGCGCGCCGAAAACCGCGAGGCCATCCGCAAGCTGGGCGAGGACGTATCCGCGCTCGGCCAGTCGCTGGATGCGCGCGTCGAGAAAAGCGAAAGCCGCGCCGCCGAAGCCATCGAGACGGCCACGAAGTCGATGTCCGAAGCGGTGGCCCGGCTGGAGGAACGCCAGACCGCAAAGGCCCAGGAAAGCGATCTCGAAGAGCGTCTGCGCCAGTCCGAGGAACGCACGGCAAAACGTATCGAGGACGCGATTGGCGGCATTTCCGAACGGCTGGAAAAAGCCCGTGCGGAAACCGAGGAAAGCCTGTCGCCGGTGCAACGCGCCATGAATGCGCTGGCCGACCGGCTGGAAGCCATCGAGAACCGGCATGTAACCGAAGAGGCCGCGCCCGGCCCCCGGCCCGAACCCGCCCCGGCCATGCGTCAGGCCGCTTATGACGAG
>PFFX01000020.1:0-3865 GCA_002783385.1 Rhodobacterales bacterium CG15_BIG_FIL_POST_REV_8_21_14_020_59_13
AGGCGGCGTTATGAGCGATATTGCATCAGCCCTGACACATCTGGCGCGCATACGCGATCCGCAAAGCCGCGCAGCATTGGCATTGGGCGTCACTGATATCTGTGTCGCCAAACCGCTTACCAACAAGACCCAGCCGCTGGCAAACGACATCCTGCTGGCGCTTGCACACAAGGTTGAGGAAACCGTCCGCATCCAGATGGCGTCACGTCTGGCAGACTGCGAATGGGCACCGCGCGGCATCGTCCGTTATCTCGCTTTCGATGCGCCATGTGTGGCAGAAACCATCATCAAGAAAAGTCTCGTCCTTGAACCCGAAGACCTCGTGGAACTGGCCAATTCCGGTTCCCGCGAACATCGCATCCTGATTGCCGGCCGCTGCCATATCGGCATCGCCGTCAGCGACGCCGTCGTCGCGTATTCGGAACCAGATGTCATTGACCGGCTGATCCGGAATACGAGTGCCAGGATCTCCGATTCCACCATGACGATCTGCATGAACAATGCGATCGAGGATGAAGACCTGTCGCGTCTGATGCTGGAGCGCGACGATGTTCCGCCTGGTTTTGTTGACCGCCTCACCGCCCGGATTTCCGATGCTGTGCGTAACCAGGTCGAACAGCATTTTGATCTGGAAGCCGGAAAGCTGGATGAGATCGGTGAAAATGCTCCAGACGCATCCACCGCAGAAGACTCTGAAACCCAGGCCCGGAAGCTGGTTGAACGCATGGCCGCTTCTGGCGAACTTAATGGCACAATTGCTGTGCGGGCCCTCACCGATGGCAAGAGCCTGTTGTTTGACTATGCGATTGCCGATCTGTGCGGTGTGACAGTTGAGCAATGGCGGGTGGCCCTTGGCATGTCCAGCATGAGGGCTACGGCTCTGGCTTGCCGTGCGGCGCGCATCGACAAATCGCTTTTCCCATCTGTTGTCCGCTGCATGCAGAAAGCCGGACGCATCCAGGATGACCTGCCTGCTGATGCCATGTTCAGCGCCGCCAATGTCTTCCAAAAATTCACGCCCGGCAGCGCCCATGACGCCTTGCGCCGTCTCGCGGCGCGGGTTTGAATAATCCGGCCCGATCAAGGAGACCGGTGTGAGCCCTCAGCCAATTTCAGATTCACCATCGCTGAGCTTCATGGCCAGCAGGCGTCCCGATGCACAGGACGCCTGCAAACGGCTGCAGGACCGCTATGGCAATGTTCCGGCCAAGGAAGCGGATATCGTCGTTGCTCTCGGCGGTGACGGCATGATGCTGGAAGCTCTGCATACCGTTATGGACACCGGCATTCCTGTCTACGGAATTAATTACGGTTCGGTTGGCTTCCTGATGAATAATCCGGCTGAAAGCGATCTCATTGACCATTTGCGCCGATCAGAGAAAACCTCCATCCATCCACTGCGTGCAACAGGCACCGATATCCGGGGCAATACATTTTCGGCTCTCGCCATCAATGAGGTGTCGCTGCTTCGCGAAACCCGTCAGACGGCCAAGATACAGATCTCGGTCGATGGCCGGATACGTCTGGCAGAGCTCGCCGCAGATGGTGTCATGGTCGCAACGCCGGCTGGCTCTACCGCCTATAATGCCTCCGCCCATGGACCAATCCTGCCTCTGGGATCGCGCACTCTGGCATTAACACCGATCAGCGCCTTCCGGCCCAGGCGTTGGCGCGGTGCGCTGCTCAGCCATGACAGCATGGTCCGCTTTGATGTCCTTGATCCTGAAATACGCCCGGTATCAGCCGTCGCTGACAATCAGGAATTCCGCGATATTGTGTCGGTCGATATCGCCGAAGCGGCAAGTGTCAGCCTGCACATGTTGTTTGATGAAGGCCGCGCGCTTGGCGAACGTATCCTGATCGAGCAATTCCAAGCCTGAGCGCTATCGCTTAGGCCGCCGTTAAGCATCATCTGCTACCATTTTTTCTCAATCCGCCAATGAGATGCGGAAAAGGATGGTGATGATGCAACAGGTTTCCGGTGGTCTGGGAATGACGGTTTTGATCTACAGCAAATCGCGCCCGCTGCAGCAAGCGCTGCAATCCAGCCTCTATGCCTTGGGCTGCAAGGCTGTCGTAACCGCCAACACTGTGGAAGAGGCCAGAAGCCTTCTGTCTGTGCAACATGTTGAGGCCGCACTGATCACGGACGCCGGCGGGGTACACGCCCTGCAGCAAATGTCTCCGGATCTGCCGATTCTCTCATTGACCGGTGACGAAACCCAGTCCGGCATTCCATCATTGAAAAAGCCCTTCCGGATTCAGGATCTGGAAGCGTCCCTCATCCATTCAGTTAGCATCAACACCGCCCAAGCGCCTGCCACTATGGCGCTTTGAATTCACGCCGCCTAGGAAAATTCAGATGTCCAAAAAAGAACAACCCATCGAGATGATCACGCCGCCCAACATGCTGCGCGTTAAAGTCGGCGGACGGGTCGGCCCGATAGATGAAGCAGCGATCGCGCGCGCTGAAGCGGCATTGGAAGACATGAAAGACGTCTTTGCCGACTGGCTGGAAGCTGAAGTACAGAAACTTGAAGCTGCCGCCAAGCGCGTCTTGGAGGAAGGACTGGAAGGAAAAGCCGGTGTTGAACTTTTCTCTCGCGCACACGATTTGCGCGGCATGGGCACAACCTACAAATTCCCGATCATCACCCGTATGGCTGGTTCGCTCTCAAAACTGATCGAGACTGAAGAAAAGCGCGCCATTGCTCCGGCCAATCTGGCGCTGGCCCACACAGGCGCCATACGTGCCGCCTTGCGTCAGGACATTCGCGACGAGAACAATCCGGTGGGCAAAGCCCTGGCAATGGAACTGGAAACTCAGGTTCTCGATCTGGTTGCGGAATTCGAGGATCAGCCGGTGGCTCGCGCAGGCTGATCGTCACTTTCATCCTGATCGAGGCGCGACAGGATATATTCCAGATCTTCCTCCGGAACGCCCTGAAACTGGGTCAGTGACCGCTCGACCAGACGGCGGCGGAAAAGTATGCGCCCTGCCTCACCCGGCCCCATCTCGATCGAATGCAAGGTGTCAATTGCGGCACGAATGGCCGGCAAAAGGCGTGGTGGCAGGCCGGTGCGGTCGAAAACAGCCTTCAATCCCAATGGCCCGGCGTCGTGGATCAGAAGCCAGGATTTGGAATGCGGGATGCCCGCCAGCCGTGCTACGGCGTGCTCGAAAAACTCGACATGTCCCCGCAGCAACCCACGCAGGATCAGCGACGGCGTCAGGCGCCCCGATGTCTGCATCTGTTCGACGAAGCGCGGCATGTCCGGCGCAACGCCTGCCTGATCCACCAGATCAATCGTCGCGCGCTCACGGGCACTTTCCGCCAGATCCACAGCCACTTGCGGTGGCAAGGCATGGCGGCGTACCAGGCGCTGCAAAGCGTCATCGCTGACGCGCGCAATAATCTTCTCGGTAAAGCTGATAGGCAGGACAGAACGAGAAACGAATGAATCCATAACCGCCCGGGATTCGCCAAATCGCGCAATCGTCCGGTCAAAGGCCTCATCATCGAACACGGCACCATCATTGGCCGCAGCAATTCCCATTACGCCTTCATCGGCATGATCGATCAGCGACAGGACAACCGGCTTGGAAACGCTTTGACGCGCCGCAATTGCGGCAAGCTTCGAAGCGGGCTGTGTGCGGACAAGCTCGATCAGTTCGGCATCATCAAAGACCGGACTTCCAGCAATGACAGGCACGGCAATCGAATCGATGTCCCGCGCTAGCTGCATCGCCACATCCTTGGGCAGGTGTGGGGACTGGCGCAGTGTTACCGCAAGGGATCTCCGCACCAGCGTAGCTGCATCCTGCGCAATCATGGCGATGATCGCATTGGCAGCTTCACGTTCT
>PFFX01000020.1:3877-9318 GCA_002783385.1 Rhodobacterales bacterium CG15_BIG_FIL_POST_REV_8_21_14_020_59_13
TCCGGTGTATCAATGCGCTGGCAGATCTTTCGGGCCGCCAATGCGCGGTCTTCGGCAGTCTCGCCTTTGACAAGACGGCGGATGTCGTCGCCGGTCAGGCGCGAACGCATCGCTACGATGCTCATTGGCATGATCCTGTTGCTCGCGAATCGCCCCATCGCGATTCGCCTTTGATGACAGGCTCTGACTCTCGCGTTAATGAATCCTTAGACGCGCCGGTTTGCAGTTAGTTTTCGCGCTCATCGCGTCCGCGCGGCGCTTCCAGCGATGCGAGTATGGCAACAACCGCCGGAGACAGGGTTCCACCACCCTGAGCGATCCCGATCCGGCGAGACATGAAGGCGGCGCCCTGACCTGGCGCCGGTGATTGAAACCGCAAGGGCGACACGCTTTCCATGGTTTCTGCAGGCAAAATCGCTCGGGATGGCATCGATACGGCCTCCTCCCGGGTCAGGCCTGCCAGCACATCGCGGACAGTGCGCGGCTGGCCGCCATCGTAGAAGACATTGCGGTTCGCGGCCGCCGCTGCAGGGAACAGGCGGTCGGCGCGGGCAGTTGGCGTATCCGTTGCTGCATTGATCAATTCCGACGCTCCGCCTGCGCCCAGAAAGTGCGCGGCATAAAGCTCACCGGAGGTCGGCTGACGGCCAATACGCGATTGCAGTATGGACGCGTTTTCCGCAGCCAGTTCGCCCGCCATGCGCGCTGCAACACCGGCATCAAACCGCAAATCCAGAATACGCTGGCGCTCAGCCGGATCGGAAACCGTGTAGCGTCCGCTTTCAGATTGCTCGATCATCCCCGCTTCCCGGGACAGGTCGTGCTCACCACCATGCCGGCTCATCATCGCCAGCCAGGTCTGATCGAGAAACTGATACAAGCCGGCAGCCGATGATGTCGTCGCCCGGGCATTGGGATCAAAATTGCTTTCGCGCGCCGCCGTGCGCACCATGAAATCAAAATTCGCACCCGTCTCACGGGAGGCACGGGCGATCAGGGCATGGGTCGCCTCACCCGGCGGGGAAATCGTACTCATCGTGCCGACTCAAATTGCATGGGAGCAGTGTTGTGAACAGCCGCTAACTTGACGTTAACGCGGACTGAAACGCGCCGCCCTGAATTCTTGCGGAGACGGCTTTCCGGAAAAAATTGTGTCCGCAATCAATTCACCAATAGCAGGGGCCAGCAGGACCCCGTTCCGGTAAAGCCCCAGCGCCAGAAAAATGCCAGGCAAAGCCCCTGATCCGAGAATGGGAAGGCCGTCCAGCGTACCCGGGCGGACCCCCGCCCAGCTTTCAGACAGCGGTAGCCCTTCCAGCGCGGGCAGCCATTCCTCAGCATTGTTACGGAGCATAGCGATAGCAGCCTCATCCACATCAGTATCGCTTTTGCCAGGCTCGCTGCTTGCGCCAATGACAAACCGGCCATCCGGTTTCTGGGAGACATACGCATTTCGCGCCCGCAGGCAGAAAGCCAGACTCCCTTTTTCGCCCTGAAGCGACAGCATCTGTCCCTTCACGGGCCGTATAGCCTTCAACGCCGGTTCGATATCATTGAGGGCCTGTCCATCCGCACCCGCTGCCAGGATCACGGCATCAAAAACGCTTCTGTCCGCAACGGTTTCAACCTGGATACCATACCCCTCGGGTGATAAATGGGTCACCGCCTTATGCTCATGTATCTGACCGCCCGCCTCGCGCACAAAAGCCACAAGGCGGGGACCCAATAGGCGATTGTCGAGCTCGCCATCTTCGGGGAATTCAATGGCAGACCGGGCGCAGATTCCATCCGGCATCCGGCTTGCGCGTTTATAAGGAATATCCAGCTTGTCTGCACGCTCGGCCATACCGTCCAGCCATTCAAGACCCGCACTATCCCTGGCCGGGCTGACAATGCCGCCCACCCGGTAGCCAATCCGGGTGACTCCCATGTCTGCCGCCCAGTCCGCCCAAAGCGCCATGCCCTGCCTCGCCAGTTCGGCAAAAGCCGGAGACGCAGATCCTTCCGCACACTCAAACCCGCCGGCCAGCATACCGCCGGAAGCCCGCAATGCCCCCCGCCCGGCGATTCCCGATTCGAAGACGGTCACGTCAGCACCGCGACGCAGCAATGCCTTGGCACAGGCCAGTCCGGTTATGCCACCGCCGGCAATGGCGATTCTGGGGCAGGGTTTTGACTTGAAATTCATTCAGCTCGGCGTCATGTCCTATCGTATAACCTGTCCAACCTCGAAGGAGGACAAGATGAAATACCTGATTATCGCATCATTGGCGGCTTGTGCATTCGCAGCCGCACCTGCCTTGGCTATGGATCACCACGAAAATGGCGAGGCGGACACGCCGCGCTGCGTCCGTCTGGTCCAGATCAATGGCTATAGCGTTATCGACCGCGAACATGTGGTTTTCAACGGCGGTGCCAGCCGCCATTATCTGGCGACCTTGCGGCATAGCTGTCCGGATCTGAGATTCGGCATACAGCTTGCCACCTCGTTTGGTGAAAATGCCACGCTTTGCCCACCTGTGGTGGAGTTCATCACACCGGATAACGGTTTCCGCTGCGCCATTGATACGGTCGAGGAGGTCGACAGTGTCGATGCGGCCCGCACCCTCATCGCTGAACGCGCAGAAGCTGAAGACGCGTCAGACGATCAGGAATAACCCCGCGCCGCGATATGGGCGCGCATTGCGTCCAGCCGGGCCGCGTCGGACGGGTGCGTTGACATGAACTCGAACCCTGAATCCTGGTGCCGGGTCGACATGGCAAGCCAGAAATCGGTTGCATAATGAGGCGCATACCCGCCTGATACCATGTAATCGACGCCCAGCCGGTCAGCTTCGAATTCATGCTGGCGCGAATACGGCATGATGATGCCATAGGTCACGCCGGCTCCCAAGGCGGCGGCCATATCCTGATTGAATTCGACGCCCTGTTGCTGAAGCAGGGCGCCCGCAATCTGCAATCCGATCTGGCTGGCGCGTTGCTGGCTGGCGCGTTCGGCAGAATGCCGCGCTGCGACATGGCCCATTTCATGGCCCATCACCGTCGCGATGTGTCCGTCTTCCTCCATGATATCCAGAATGCCGCGATAGAAAGCGACCTTGCCATTCGGCAACACCCAGGCATTCACCTGATCCGAATCAATGACGACAAATTCCCAGTCAAGATCAGTCATGCCCGTAGCGCGCACCATATTGGCCCCCACCCGCTGCAGCCGCCGGTTATAGCCGGGATCGCGCAGGATGCGTTCCCGCTGCAAGGCGTCCTGCCAGGCTTGTTGGGACAGCGCCATGATCTGGTTTTCCGACACCAGTTGCAGCTGGCTGCGGCCGAGCGCCTCATTTTGTGCGCACCCGGAGACCGGAAGAATGGTTCCCGCCGCAAGCCCCATAAGGATATCGCGGCGATTCATGGATATTTTTTGAATTTTCATGCTGCCCCCTGAACGGCTGTCATTCTGTGATCTATACTAACGCCAAATTCTCGTCAGAAAACAGACGTCATCCATGTTCAGGGAGTTTTTCATGATCCGCCGCCTTTTGACTTTCCTTGTTGGCCTGATCCTCATTGTCGTGATCGCCGCCATCATCATTCCCTTTCTGATCCCCGAATCGGTTTACCGGGACCGGGCGCAGATTGCGGCCAGTGAAAATCTGGGCCGCGAGGTCAGTCTCGCGGGCGATGTCAGCCTCCGTCTTCTGCCCAGTGTGCAGATACAGGCGCGCAATGTCTCCATCGCCAATGAAGAAGGCTTTGGCGATACGGCTTTCGCAGAAATGGCGGAAATGCGTGTCGGCGTTCAACTCTGGCCACTTTTGTCGCGCAATATCGTGATTGATGAATTTGTGCTGGTCGATCCTGTGATCCGCTTGGAGCAACGCGGCAATCGCAACAACTGGTCGCTTGGGCCGGACACCGGAGTGGACGCCCCGGCCTCATCCACGGAAGGTTTTGTCCGCCGTCCCGGCGCGCTGCCCTTCGAGGCTTCGCTGGGCGATATCCGCATCGAGAATGGCTTCATCAGCTACATAAATGGTGCCGAAGCGCGTGAGATTGAAGGGCTGGACCTTGATATCCACATGCCCGGACTGGACGATCCCCTCGACATCACCGGCGCACTGAGAGCCGATGGCGAGACTATGACCATCGGCCTTCAGCTTGGCTCCGTCCGCGGATTTTTTGAAGGCGAAGAAGTTGCGGCCCGGCTGAATCTCGGCGGTGACCTGATTGATCTGGCGTTTGATGGAAACATTCTGGAGGGCGAGGATATCCGCTATTCCGGCCGCTTTTCGTCTGACATTCCATCCATCCGGGCGCTGGCCGCCTTTGCGGGATCCCCCATGCCCGCCGGTGCGGGGCTGGAGAATTTTACGCTTTCAGGCAATCTCTCCGGCGGCATGAATGCCTTTACGCTGGATGCATCGAATAACAGCCGCAATGACCATATACGGCTGGATGACATTTCCGGCACAGGCCGCTTCAGCGTGTCACTGACAGGTGCCCGCCCGGCAATTGATGGTGCACTGAATCTCCCCCGCCTGGACGTGACGCCTTACATGCCTGTTGCACCAGCAACACAAGCGGCCTCGCGCGGTGTTCCGGCCTGGTCGGGGGAACGCTTCGATATGTCCGCCCTGGGCCTCGTGGAGGCCAACCTGAATCTCGCCGTTGGCGAACTCACAGTGCAGGATATCGAGATTTCAGATGCGGCGCTGGATGTCGAACTCGTCAATTCGCGGCTGGAAGCCAATCTTACCCGGATATCGCTTTATGACGGCAGTGGACGGGCCACCTTCGTCGCCAATGCCCGCACGGCAACGCCTTCCTTCCGCATTTTTGCCGACTTGCAATCGATTTCGGCCCTACCGCTTCTGGACGCGGTGGCGGGGTTTGACCGCCTCTCGGGCACGGGACGCCTCACCGTCGATCTCCTCACCTCCGGCCATTCACAGGCCGAATTGATGAACGGGCTCGGCGGGACTGGCGGATTTGCCTTCGCCGACGGCGCAATCCGCGGCGTCAATCTGGCCCAGGCAATCCGTGGCATTGAATCGGCTCTGACCAATCGCCGCCTGCCGGATGGGTTTGGGGAACAGGAAGAAACCGACTTTTCTGCACTGGAAGGCACATTCACCGTCACCAACGGCATAGCCACGAACAATAATCTGGTCATGTTGAGCCCGCTGGTCCGCGTTGATGGTGCTGGCACCATAGGGATTGGCCAGCAAACCCTGAATTACCGCCTGCGCCCGCGTGCGGTTGCCAGTATTGAGGGCCAGGGTGGCGAACGTGACTTACAGGGCGTCGTTGTCCCCATCATAATCAGCGGCACGTTCAACAATCCGCAGATCGGTATCGACTGGGATGTCGTGGGACGCGCCTTGTTGCAGGGTACCATTCAGCGCACCATCAGTGGCGAAGACCCCGAAGATGCAATCCGCAAT
>PFFX01000079.1:0-353 GCA_002783385.1 Rhodobacterales bacterium CG15_BIG_FIL_POST_REV_8_21_14_020_59_13
TAAAGAATTACAAATTTGTTAGAAATCAATTTGAATAAATTCTGTGGATAACTCTGTAAATATCTATCTATTTAACTGTGGATTCATTTTTAATAACTTATCCATAACTCCATTTACAAACTTATATCCATCTTCTGAACCAAATATCTTAGCTAACTCTAAAGCTTCATTAATAGCAACCTTTGCAGGCACATCATATTGATACTTTAATTCATAACAACCCAGCCTTAAAATAGATAATTCAACTGGATTTATATCCTTAAATTTACGTGTAATGCCTTCTTCAATAAAAGCATCAACTTCTTGTAACTGAGATTCTATAGCTCTTAGTACATCAGAAAAATATTTTCGAT
>PFFX01000079.1:392-1458 GCA_002783385.1 Rhodobacterales bacterium CG15_BIG_FIL_POST_REV_8_21_14_020_59_13
AAACTTCGTCAAACCCGAATCCGGTTAAGACTTTCCTTATTTTGTCTTTAAAAACAATCTGGTCTTCAAATCCGGAAGGATGGATGTAAATTTTGGGCGGCTGTGATTTTAATTTGTTGTAGCCATAAAGCCTGGCGATTTCTTCCGCCAAATCTTCGAATATTGAAATGTCGCGCCGCCAAGCCGGGACATTTACAAAAAATGTATTTTGTATTTTGCCTGCCCCGTAGCGAACTTGCCTGCCCCGTATAATTCCGAAGGAATTTGTTCGGGGTTCTGCTTCGGGGTATTTTGTATTTTGTATTATTTCAAATCCGAGTTTTTCAAGATAACTCGCGCAAGCTTTTGCGTTTAAGTCAACGCCGATTAATTTTTTGAATTTTTCAACGTCAAATTTTATTACTTTTTTGCCCGGCTTCGCGTAATTCACATCAACCGCTTTTCCCGCTTTCACGCCGGCGATTTCTTCAAGCAACTGTTTCGCCCTATTCAAGCCGATTTCGGCCAAAACCGGGCTGATATTGTGCGAAAAAATTAAAGAGGCGTCGGTGGCGAGTTTGAGCGATTTTGAAGCCCTGTAAATGTTGGCGCCGGCAAAATTCGCCGCTTCAACGATAATCCGTTTTGTATTTGTCCCAATCTCGGCGGTTTTTCCGCCTTTTATCCCGGCAATAGCTAACGGTTTTTTGGCGTCGGCAATTACTAAAATATTTTCATTAAGTTCGTAATTTTTATCGTCAAGCGAAACGATTCTTTCTCCTTTTTTCGCCCTGCGGACAATAATTTGGGCTTGCGCTATCTTGTCGTAATCAAAAGCATGCAACGGCTGGCCCGTTTCAAGCATTGCGTAGTTCATAGCGTCAACCGCATTGTTTATCGGCCTCAAACCGCATTCTTCCAAAATATCGCGCATCCATTTCGGAGAAATTCCGATTTTAACATTTTCAAAATATTGGCCCATATACCGGGAACATAATTTTCTATCTTTTATTAAAACCTTGAAATTCGTTTTTGCCGGAGCGCCGCCGTTTGAAGATTTTAAATTAAAAACGGGCGACTCAAATTT
>PFFX01000079.1:1477-2110 GCA_002783385.1 Rhodobacterales bacterium CG15_BIG_FIL_POST_REV_8_21_14_020_59_13
ATCTCGCGGGCGATTCCAATATGCGAAGCCGCGTCGGAATATCTGTTTGCCGGAAGCGCCGCCTCGAAAGAATTTCCGTTCAAATCAACCGCCTCAAAAGCGAATTCATTTAATTTTTCTACCAAATCTTTTTTGCTTTTTACGGCCGGCGCCAATTTTTTAATTAAAGTATAAGAAAATTTCATCGCTTCGCTTAATCGCCAAATAACAAATTTAATACGAATATACGAATTGTTTTTTATAGTATTAGTATATTCGTACGGATTAGTTATTCGTTGATTTCTATTTATCTTGCCACAAAAAATACAAAAAGGCAAAAATAAGGGAGGAAACAACGATATCCAAAAATAACTCCTTGGCGAATACTAAGGATAAAATCAGTCCCGGATTCAAAAAGGCGTAAAAAATCAAAACAGCGATTACAATAGTGATTAAATTTCCCGCAAAATAACGCCAAGGAATAAATTTAGCCGCAACCACAACCATTGCTCCGATAAGAGTAAATGTTAAAATTCCGGTTTCAAATCCCGAACCGAATTTTAATACCAGCGCGGAAAGCAAAACCAAAAAAAATCCCTCAAAAAAATCGGCGGCGAAAAAAGAAGACGTAACAATCGCCGCTAATGCCAAATT
>PFFX01000079.1:2120-3724 GCA_002783385.1 Rhodobacterales bacterium CG15_BIG_FIL_POST_REV_8_21_14_020_59_13
CCGAAAACCGATCCGGCGCTGGATGCGCTGGCCGAACGCGCGGTCGCCTATTACGAAGATTTTGTCGCTCCGGCCCGGGTCTATCGCGAGGCGTCGGATCTGGAACGCGCGGCGATGCTGGATCTGATCGCGCGCCTGAAGGCGCTGGACCCGGCGGAAAAGGATCCCGAAACCATCCAGAACGAGGTCTATGCCGCGGGCAAGGCCCAGCCCTTCGACAATCTGCGCGACTGGTTCAAGGGGCTGTATGAAGTCCTGCTGGGCCAGAGCCAGGGCCCGCGCTTTGGCGGATTCGTGGCCGTCTACGGCATTCCGGAAACCATTGCGCTGATCGAGGCCGGGCTGGCGGGGGAGCTGGTGAAGGCTTAGGTGCCGAGCTCTATGATGCGGTCAGCGAAGGCGCTGCCTGCTGTTTTTGCGAGCAAGCGGCGGTCGGCTGTGACCAGCTGTGTGTCTGCCGCCTCGGCGGCGGCGATGTAGAAAGCGTCATAGGCCGGGTGATCGAGTTCGGTTGCGATGGCGAGGGCACGAGCGGCAAGATGAGCATCGCTTGCCAGCCAGGAGACCGGTGCCAGCGCATCTGTGCGGATGGCCTCGGCCTCGGCCGGCGAGACATGGCCTTGCCGGGCCATCAGCCAGACCGCATTCGTGACTTCTTGGACCAGCAGGGCAGGTGCCGTGATATCGCCCGGCGCCGCGAGCACACGCAAAGCCGCCTCCGTCCGGCTGGAAGGAACCGCCCAGGCCAGTGCGACATTGGCATCGACGACCGGCATCAGTGCATATCCCGGGCCTGCCCGACAATTGCGTCGAGATCCATCGCCTTCAGCTGGCTGCGCCCCTCCAGGGCCTGCCGGGCCTGTCCGGCCCGGACAGAAGGCGCGGCGATTTCGATGGCTTGCGTCAGAAGGCGGGTCGCTGTTTCTTCTATGGTTTCACCAGACGCGGCGGCGATCATGGCAAGGGCGTTCTGGTCCGCGTCAGACAAGGTCACGGTGAGTCCGGAATTGTATATGAGTGCGGGTTGTTCACCAACATTTTCGACCGGCTTGGCCGGTCCGGTTTTTCTGAATGTGACTTTCTGACCTGGAACATCGACGTCACATGTTTTCCAGCCTGCATCCAGCCACGCTTTAGTCATGACATTGTTGGACGGGTTGTTGCTCCACCAGGCCGGGTAGTTATAGGCGCTATGTGGAAGGGAGGCGTTGATCACGGCTTCGATTTCCTTGAATGAAACCGGCCAGTGGGACCCCGGGCGGTTCTGAAGGGCGTCTGTCAGGGCGTCATATTTGGACATTTTTACTCCTTGATTGAATATGTTAAATTATAAGCTTTAACAGCTGTTATTGTCAACTGCCATATTTTTGAGCGATCCGGCGCGAAAGAGGATCATTCTTTAATGTTAGATATATTTGACACCAAGTCTGTCATGCCTTACATCATCAAATGTCAAAAATAACTAACATAAGGTCGATGAGGTTTGACATGAGTTTCAGAGAGAAAAGCACATGGGTGCTGCTGGCAGTGACGATCATCGTCTATGGCTGGTACTTCGCCACGACGCTGGGCGGGGCGCTGGGGTCGGGGACGCCGCCGGTTGT
>PFFX01000079.1:3919-8272 GCA_002783385.1 Rhodobacterales bacterium CG15_BIG_FIL_POST_REV_8_21_14_020_59_13
GGCCGGGGCCTCGGTGTTCTGGATCGCCCATGGCGCGCTGGCGGGGCTGGTGATCTCGGAACTGGTGAAAGCCGTCACCAAGCTGATCGATTACCGGCGGGGGGTGTAGCCATGGGCAAGCCGACCCGTATCACCAACCGCCTGCGCGAATTGCGGTTTCACTCGCAGGAGATGACGCAGGCGGAGCTGGCGGCGAAGGTCGGCGTGACGCGCCAGACCATTATCGCCATCGAGCAGGGAAAATACTCCCCGTCGCTGGAAGTCGCCTTCCAGATTGCCCGGGTGTTCGGTGTGCCCCTGGAAGAGGCGTTTCAATACCCGAAGGATTGATGGTCCGGCGGCTCATGCCGCCGGACGATACTCGCCGAAATGGTTATGAATCATGCGCCGCAGGCGCGGATCGGCATCCTTCACGGCATGGCGGTTGGGGAAGGCCGGGGCCGCGCGCAGCGTCTCGATCGGCACGTTCAGGACGCAGCGGTCATAGGCGGTATCCAGCGTCAGGGCTTCCCAGGGCACGGCGTAGAGTTGTTCGCCGAGTTCGCTGGCGTCATCCAGAAGGATGGTGGCGTGCATGACGCGGCCAGTGGTGACACCAACGATCACATCATCCAGTGTTCCCAGCCTGCGGCCGGACGGACTGACAACGGAAATCCCGTGGAGGGCTGTGGCGGAAGAAATGCGGGGGAGAATGGACATGGCCTCGCTCCTTTTCATGATGAGGCATCATCATTAACCGCACCGGAAACCACCGCTTCGCGATTTGAATTCCGGCACAAGTCCCTATCGCCAGTGATTCGGCGACTTTTCAGTGACATGAGTGTGTCCGGATTGTGACGATCCGGTTGCTTTCCGGGGGCTTACTGGCTGGCCCAGACGATGCGCGCCATCCAGGCAATGTCGGACGATTTCAGTATACGGCCAGGATAATCCGGGTTGAGCGAGAGAAGCTCGATCCCGTCTCCGGATATCTTTGCCACTTCCTTGGCCATGACTTCACCCTTCACGGTGCGCACGACGACGCGGTCGCCCTTGCGCGGCGTCTCGCCGGGCGCGACCACGACGCGGTCGCCAGCGCGATAAACCGGCACCATGGAATCGCCGGTAATCTCCAGCGCATAGGCATGGGCGTCTTCAACACCAGGGAAAATGATCTCCTCCCAGCCCTCACCGACCGGAAAACCGGCATCATCAAAAAAACCGTCGGCGCCTGCCTGAGCAAAGCCGATCAGCGGGACGCAGCGGGTCTGGGCTGTGCCGGAGGCGAGGGCTGCAAACTCCTCGAAATCAACCCGGACGGCGGCCAATGCCTTGGCGATGCTTTCGGTCGAGGGCCAGCGCGGCCGCGTGCCATCGGCACTCTGGCGTTTGGAGACATTGAAGGTGGTCGGATCCATGCCCGCCCGCCTGGCAAGACCGGACGGCGACAGTCCGGCGCGGGCCGCCAGAAGGTCGACCCCCTTCCAGATTTGATTATGGGTGAGCATGGTGTTTATTCCGCTCAAGCTGAGTCGCTCCTTACTACAGGAATATATTCCTTGACCACAACCATAAATAGATTATCAGAAGGAATTATTTCTGCAACCGCCGGATGTTCGGAGATTTGCGCATGAAAAATGTCATCTACAAGCTGGTCGATCCACGTCTCTGGGCCGAGTCCATGGCGGTGGGTGTCTTCAAGGGGGTCGGGGTGGATGTCGAGGATGGCTATATCCACCTCTCTACCGCCGGACAATTGCCGGAAACGCTGGAAAAATGGTTCACGGAATTCGAACGCCTCGCCCTGATCGAGGTCGATGCCGATCATTTCGGGCCGGAGCTGAAATGGGAAAAATCGCGGGGTGGCGATCTGTTCCCGCACCTCTATGACGAATTGCCGATGATCGCCGTGCGCACGGTGCGCCTCCTGCGCAAGGGTGATGAAGGCGGCTGGATGCTGCCGGATGATCTGTCGACATGAGCAAGATTACGGCACTCGGGACCCGGGCGCTTCACGCCTTTCCGCCGGAGATGGCGCATCAGCTCAGCCTGACAGCGCTCAAGGCCGGGCTGGTGCCGGTACCAGCACTGGTGCCCGACCCGGTTCTGCACACGACACTCGCCGGTCTGCACCTGCCCAATCCGGTCGGGCTGGCGGCCGGCTATGACAAGAATGGCGAGGTCATTGATCCGCTTTTGCGGCTGGGGTTCGGCTTTGTCGAATGCGGGGCGGTGACGCCGCGTCCGCAGGCCGGCAATCCCAAGCCGCGGGTTTTCCGCCTCAGCGCGGATCGGGCGGTGATCAATCGCATGGGGTTCAACAATGCCGGGCTGGTGGCGTTGAAGGCGCGGCTGTCGGCACGGCTGGGACATAAGGGCATTGTTGGTGTCAATCTCGGGGCCAACAAGGATTCGGCTGACCGCGCTGCGGATTATGTGACGTCGTTGGCCGCGCTGGACGGGCTGGTGGACTTCTTTACGGTCAATATTTCCTCGCCCAACACGCCGGGCCTGCGGGCGCTGCAGTCGAAAGCGGCCCTCGATGATCTTCTGGCGCGTGTAATGGCGGCGAAAGGTGCGGCGCCGGTTTTCCTGAAAGTCGCGCCGGACCTGAAAGACGAGGATCTGGCCGATATCGCGGCCAGCGTGTTGGACAACAGGATCGATGCACTGATCGTCTCCAACACCACGATTGCACGACCGGGGTGTTTGACGAGCCCGGACCGCACGGAAGGCGGGGGCTTGTCCGGGCGGCCATTGTTTGAACGCTCGACAGCGCTGCTCAAGGCTTTCGTGCAGACGCTTGACGGCAAGGTGAAGCTGATTGGTGTTGGCGGCATCGAGGATGCGGAGACAGCTTATGCCAAGATCCGTGCCGGCGCGGCGGCGGTGCAGCTCTATTCCGCACTTGTCTTTCAAGGCCCGGGTCTTGTCGCCGAAATCAATCGCGGTCTTGCCGAGCGGCTGAAGGCGGACGGGTTTGCGAATGTGTGTGAAGCTGTGGGGGTGGATGTCAGATAACCCCTCCTTCGAGGTTCGCTAGCGCGAGCACCTCAGGATGAGGTGGGAGGGGGCATGACTGACAAACTTACCTCATGCTGAGGTGCTTTTCGAAGAAAAGCCTCGAAGCACGCTATCAACCCGCCAACCTTTTCTCCAGCCTCGGATATTGCACCGCCAGCGTTCCCGCCCTGGCGAGGTAATAGACCAGAAACGCCAGCCAGACGCCGTGATTGCCGAAGGCAGGGGCGAGCAGGAAGTCCGCCGCAAGATAGATCAGCACCGAGGCAATCGCCGCATTGCGCAGCATGGCACCGCGCGTGGCGCCGATGAAAATGCCGTCGAATATCCACGCCATTGCCCCCAGCAGCGGAACGATGGCGCAATAGGGCAGATAGCGGATGGCTTCACGACGGGCGTCTTCATCGCCGATGACAAGGGCGAGGGCTTCATCGCCCCATGCCCAGGTGAGGACCGCGAAAACCGCTCCGGCCACCAGCGCCTGTTCCGAGGTCAGGATCAGCGCGCGGCGCAGAGTGGCAACGGATTTGCGGCCAACGGCGCGGCCGGATTCGGTTTCCGAGACGTAGGCGAAGGCATCCAGCACGAAGGCCCAGACGGTGATGACTTGCAACAGCACGTGATTTCCGGCCAGAACCGCTGCCCCCTGACGCGCGCCGGCATTGGCGAACCAGGTAAAGCCGACGATCATCGCCCAGGTGCGGATCATCAGGTTGAGATTGACATCGACGAGTTTTTTCAGCGCCACGGGTTCGAGCAGCGCTTCACGCTTGAAGATCCCGGCCTGCCAGCCGCCGCGTCTGGCGATGACCCGGGCGACAAAGAACAGGCCGATAATCAGCCCGCACCATTCGGCAATCGCCGTGGCGGCGCCGACACCCCCTGCGGCATAGCCCAGCCCCATGACGAACCAGAGATCGAGCACGATATTCACCCCGCTGATGACGCCGTGCACGATCAGGGTTTCGGTCGAGCGTCCCAGCCCGATCAGCCAGCCGGTGAGGGCAAAGACACCGAAGGCGCCGAGCGCGCCCCAGCTCCGCGCGAAAAAATAGTGTGCGCCATTGGCCTCCACGGTCTCGCCGCCCTGAAGCAGGTAGAAGCCGATGGAAGCGATTGGCTGGCGCGCCAGCATGATGAAAAGACCAATCGCGGCGGCCAGCAGGACAGCGCGCACCAGGGAGCGCTGCACTTCGGTCTCGTTGCCCGACCCGTCGGCCTGCGAGGTGAGGCCGGTTGTGCCCATGCGCAGAAAATAGAAGCTCCAGTAGACGACGCTGAACAGCGCCGCGCCCAGCGCCACGCCGCCGAGATCGGTGGCATCCCCGGCAATGCCGAGCACAAACGTGTCTA
>PFFX01000079.1:8295-9051 GCA_002783385.1 Rhodobacterales bacterium CG15_BIG_FIL_POST_REV_8_21_14_020_59_13
GCATTGGCGAAAACCAGCGGCCAGGCGCGCAGCAGCACATCCTTGCGGGTGAGGGCGACAGGGGTCATGCGCGCCCGATATCCGCAACGGGGGTGGGACGCAATCGATTGATGCCTATATGCTGATCAGAGAAACAAGCGGGAGACCACGACATGATCAAGGCATGGGCAGCGAAGACTCAAGGCGGGGCGCTGGAGCGTCATGATTATGATCCGGGGCCGCTGCCGGCAGACGAGGTCGAGATCGCGGTGGAAAGCTGCGGGCTGTGTCATTCCGATGTGTCGCTGATCGATAATGAGTGGTTTGTCTCTGAATACCCGCTGGTGCCGGGTCATGAGATTATCGGCCGCGTCAGCAAGGTAGGTGCGCACGTCTCCCATCTGTCGCCCGGCGACATGGTCGGCGTCGGCTGGTTTGCCCATTCCTGCCTGACCTGCCACACCTGCATGAGCGGTGATCACAATATGTGCAATGATGCCAAAGGCGTCGCGGCGGCGCATCAGGGCCGGTTCGGCGGTTTTGCCGACACGGTGCGGGCGCAAGGCGCGTGGGCTGTGCCATTGCCGGAAGGCGTGGATGCGGCAAAAGCCGGGCCGCTGTTTTGCGGAGGGATTACCGTCTTCAACCCCATCGTCCAGAACAATATCCGTCCGACCGACAGGGTCGGTGTAATCGGCATTGGCGGGCTGGGCCATATGGCGCTGAAATTCCTGAAAGCCTGGGGCTGTGAAGTGACGGCCTTTACCTCGTCAGAGG
>PFFX01000166.1 GCA_002783385.1 Rhodobacterales bacterium CG15_BIG_FIL_POST_REV_8_21_14_020_59_13
ATGAAGGGCAGTGGCGGTTTCATCTGGTATTTGCCTTCCACCAGCAGGATATCCGGGAAGTTCACACCCGCCGCCTTGACGTCAATGACGACATGACCGGCCTCGGCCTTCGGGTCTTCGACGTCCTCGATGGAGAGTTGCTGATAGGGTGCAAATTCCTTGCAAACAACGGCTTTCATATTTTATTCCCCTGACCGGCCTGTCCGGTCTTTGTTTCTGGTTCAAGAAAACAGGCTGGAACCTCATTCGTCCAGACCTGCGAATGAATTACTCATTTTCCGCGGCGGCTTGCGCTTCGATCCGCGATACGCGCCGCTCCAATGAATTGAAATCGTCCCGGTTGAGAAAGACGTGCGGGCGTTCCTCTATCGACGGCGGATCCGCATCCATGATGTCATATTGGCCGGTGACCCAGGCTGCCCACTCGTCGTTTTCCAGCCACTCATCCCGGCGGGCTGTCACATCGGCCCAGTGTTGCTCAAGAGTTTCAGCTGTCAGGCGGACGCCGAATTGCTCCGGCGCGACGGGCGCCTCGGTTTCCTCACCCAGCATACGGTCGAGAATAACCAGGCCCAGCGCCGGCCGGTAATGCGAAGGCTCATAATACCACGGGTTCAACACTTCGCCGGAGTGTGAAGGCGGCGCGCTCTGCGAGACTTCGGAAAATCCTGCAAAGTCCCAAACCTCGAGCGCCTCCCCCGGAAAACACGGAGAGCGCGAGGGTGGCGGCGTGCGCGCTTCGGCCAGCCGTACCAGATCACGGCGGATCTGAAGCTCGATATCGTCAATCCCGGTGCGCCAGCGCGCTTCCTCGATGCGGGAATGGATGGGGTGGATGAAGACGCGCACCTGAACACCGCGCGCCAGCAAGGCATCTATGCCCCGTAATACGAATTCAGACCGTTCAGGATCATAAACATACCCCAAATAGCTGCGGTAGCGTTTGGCGAGTTCCCTATCGAAGCGGTCGCGGGAGTTTTCCGGCGCATAAGCGGTTTCCCAATCCACGTCCGAACCGCCCGTAGCATTATCGATCACCGTCTGCAGAGCGCGCGCAAATGCATCCAGCGACAGCGAAGTCTGGATGTGGGATTGCAATTGTGATCCCCCTGCCAGCGGAGTCAGCCAGTAAGTGGCATCGGCGCGTGGATAATCGCCGAATTCACGTAAATCCAGACCGATAATCGCACACTCCACATGATCGTTTTCCGCCGCCAGCGCAGCCGCATTGGCAAGCTCGAAGGCATTGGTCCCGCCCATCGCCATGTTCTCAAAACCGCCCGGCCAGTCAGGGATGTTATCCGGGAACCCATCATGCGAGCGCGAGGAGCCGAAGAGCAGGGTTCCCGCCTGCGTTTCGACCAGACCATGACCGACAGCGACCCGGTAGCCATCGGCATGAGCACGGGTACGGCGCTCGTTTACACCCGGTATCCCGCTCCACGCATTCACATGATACGGGTCGACGATGAAGGTGAAGCTGCCAAACAGGATCAGCCATGCCGCCAGCGTCAGGACCAGGCGCACAGCATAACCCTTCATCGTCAGGGGCGGTTTGGACTTAGAAGTTGTAATAGATAAACTCCGCGGTGTTCCAAGCGTTTACGATCGACAGAAAAAGCAGGAAGGCCAGCGTGCCCGATATCCAGGGGCGCGTGGTAAATCGCAGACCTTTTTGAGGCACCAGTCCCGCTGTTTTCAGCGTGGCGTCATCGAACCATTTCATGAAGACGGACGCCGTATCCGGCAATCCCCAGACAATCGCCAGGCCGATGGCGATGGCGATAAAGGGTTCGTCACCGACGCCCGGCCCGATGCCGTTCAGCCCCGCCATGCCCTCTAACATCAGCAGGGCGGCATCGAAGGATGTTGCCCGGAAAAAGACCCAGGCGATGACGACAAACAGGAAGGTGAAAACCACAGACACCCAGGGCGCAGATGGCAAGAGCCCGTTGGGCCGCACCTTGTTGAGCCAGTTACACCAGCTCAGTGCCAGCCCGTGCAGGGCACCCCAGAAGACGAAGGTCCAGGCCGCACCATGCCAAAGCCCGCCCAGCAGCATGACCACGGCGAGATTGCTCGCCCGACGCACCTGACCATTCCGGTTTCCGCCCAGCGGGATGTAGAGATAATCACGCAGGAATTGTGAGAGTGTGATATGCCAGCGCCGCCAGAAATCAATGATTGAACGGGCCCGGTAAGGCGCATTGAAATTGATCGGCAGTTTATAGCCGAACATACGCGCCAGACCGATGGCCATGTCGGAATAGCCCGAAAAGTCGAAGAATATCTGGAAAGTGTAGCAAAGCGCGCCGGTCCAGGCCTCCAGCAGGCCGACTTCATCGCCGCGGGCCGCCGCCCCGAATGCGCTGGCGGCGAAGGGTTCGAAATTATCTGCCAGCAGGACTTTCTTGGAGATACCGATGGCGAAGATGGACAGGCCGACACCGATATTCTCCGACCAGTCATCCTTCCGCTGCGTGTCTTCATATTGCGGCGCAATCTGATCGTGGCGGACAATCGGACCGGCAATCAATTGCGGGAAAAAGGATACAAAAAGTCCTTGACCCAGCCAGCCGGAGGGCCGGGTTTCGCGGCGTGCGACATCGACCAGAAAGCTGATCTGCTGGAAGGTGAAAAAGGAGATGGCGAGCGGCAGGGCAAAGCCTGGCAGTGGCAGATCAGTCCCTGCCACGGCGTTGATGTTCGACAGGAAGAAGTCGGCATATTTGAACAGGCCGATACTGGCGAGATTGAGCACCACGCCAATCGTCAGCCAGGGCTGTGGCCTCCATCGCGCAATGGCGAGGCCGAAAAGATGGTTGATGATGATGGAGCCGAGCAATAGCGGCAGGTAGCGGATATCCCACCACGCATAGAAGACGAAGCTGGCAATCGTCAGCGCCACCAGGGCGGCATGGTGCGCCACCCATCGGCGCAGCACATAATAGACGCCGAGCGTTGCGGGCAGAAAAAGAAACAGAAATTCGAAGGAATTGAACAGCATTCATCCGCCCCGCGCGTGGTCGCAAATAGACTGTGCTTCACCGCGAGGGTCAATTGACGTACACAGGCCAGACTTTCCCCTTGCCGGGCTATCGAAGACGTATGGATGAACGGGCGCTCATTTCGCGGGTCAGCCCATATTCAGCTTGCCAGAGGCAGGCTTCCCACATGAAACTGCTACAGCGACCGGGAGGTTTGTCATGTTGTTCCGATTTCTGATCACTATCGGGTCCCTCGTGGGATTTGTCACCGGCGGACTGGATCTGCTCGAACGATTTGGCGTCCCGGTCAATCAATGGCTGGCGGGCCTGCCAGATATTGTCTCCGGCCTGTTCTACCGCTTCGGCTTTTTCGTGGATGAAACGGCCGTGGCCGTGTTCGGCGCGCCGGAGCCGGAAATGATAGTGCGCAACCGGTCTGCCTATGAAGCAAACATGGACGGCGTGGCAGCCTCAAGCCCGATGATGGCTGGTGCCTCCAACGAAGCCCTGATCGTCTCCGGCGTCTTCACCCTGTTGATGCTGATCATCCTGCTGATCGCCATGCGCCGTCAGGAGCGGTGATTTTTGACGGGGTAAAAATGGTGCCCGGGGACAGAATTGAACTGCCGACACGCGGATTTTCAATCCGCTGCTCTACCAACTGAGCTACCCGGGCGCCTTGCAGGTCTTGCAGGGCAAGGCCGTTTGAGAGGCGGGTTTATAGGCGGCAGATTGCAGCCTGTCCACGCCCTCTTGCGCGGAAAGGTCAGTCTTCTGCAGAGGGGTCGAGCAGGTGCGGCGGAGCGGGCGGGCCGGGTATGGCGTAATCATCCGCCAGCCAGTGGCCGAGGTCGGCATCGGCGCAGCGTTTCGAACAGAAGGGCAGCCATTTCTTCTCCGCCGGCTTCTTACAGATCGGACACTTCACACCACTCATTTTGACGCCACCACTTCCACGAAATCACACGGAACATCCTGCCGCGATTCGAGCGCGAAACGAGGACCGATCCGGTCAGTCATGGCGGCGCGCCAGCCCATCGCATCCGCCTCCAGACAGAGGGCGGTTTCCGGAGATGTGCGCAGGGTCAATTGCGAGGCGCGGTTGGCCACAGCCTCTCTTTCCAGACGCCTGAGGGCGGCCAACGCCAGTGTTTCAGTGGAAGCCTCCCCCTGCCCAGCATTGAGAACTTCCGCAATCGCGCGGCCGGTGCGCTGACGCACCAGTTCGATCAGGCCAAAGGGCGACATCGGCAATACATCCATGCGGGCGGGATCGGCTTTCAGAGCGCGTTTGAGCGCGCCTTCTACCGCCTTGCGATCTGGCTGGGCGCGCAGATGCAGGCAATCCATCACCACATTGCCGCCAATCCCGCGCAGGCGAATCTGGCGGGCGATTTCCGGCATCGCCGCGACATTGAGATCTAGCGCCAACTTTCGACCGGCATTGGCGGTGCGTCCGGCACTGTCAATATCAATCGCGGTCAGTGCCGATGTCGGCTCGATGATCAGCGCCCCGCCCCCGGGAATCGGGACGCGCGTGGCCATGGCCGCTTCGATGGCAGTGGAAATATCAATGCCGGCCTCATCGGCCCAGACCGCTTCGGCCTCGGGATAGCGGCGCAACAGGCGCTCGGCGAGATTGGCATCGGCCTCGATCAGCTCAGGTGCATCGCCCGATACGTCACGTTCGGCCAGCGCCAGTGTCGGGCCCTTCTCGCCAAAGGCTTCACGGATGACGCGCACAACCACCGCCGCGCCCTCATGCAGGCCGGACGGACGCCCGGCTTTTCCAAAAGGCAGAAAGCCCGGCTCGCCGCGGCCCAGATCGACAAAGGCGGCATTGAGCGCGCCCTCGATTTTCTTCACGCGCCCCAGATAAAGCTCTCCCGCAAAGGCGCGCTGGCCCTGCTCGCTCCATCGATCAAAATGAAGCTCGACAATCTGACCGTTCTCGATAATGGCGGCGCGGGTTTCACCGACCCATTCCTCGACCGCGATCTGCCGATTCATAGGGTCAGCACCGGACAGTCAAAGCCGCGCAGGAGGTTTGCGGTTTCATAGAGCGGCAGGCCCATCACACCGGAATAGGACCCCGCCAGGCGCATGACGAAGGCTTCAGCCATGCCTTGGATGCCATAGCCGCCGGCCTTGCCCTTCCATTCGCCGCTGGCAATGTAGGCGTTGATTTCATCATCTGACAGGCGTTTGAAGGTGACGCGAGTTTCCACCAGCCGCGAGGCCATGCGGCCATCGGGAGCCGTCAGTGCCACGCCGGTCCAGACGCGGTGACCGCGCCCGGAGAGCAGGGCCAGGCATTTGCGCGCGTCTTTCTCATCCTCGGTCTTCGGCAGAATGCGGCGTCCCACAGAAACTACCGTATCCGAGCCAAGCACGATGGCATCGCTGGCCTCGATGGCCGCAGCTTTTGATCGCGCCAGCCTTTCAGCCAGCTGCCGCGGTGTCTCGCCCGGGATTTCGGATTCGTCGATATCGGCGGGGCGGACCTCGTCCGGCTCTACGCCGATGCGGCGCAGCAATTCCAGCCGCCGCGGAGAGGCGCTGGCCAGCACAAGGCGCAAGGGCTCATTCATGCCAGCAACACGCCTGAAAATTACTTGAAACGATAGGTGATCCGGCCTTTGGTCAGATCATACGGCGTCATCTCGACAAGTACCTTGTCGCCAGCAAGAACACGAATCCGGTTCTTGCGCATCTTGCCCGCCGTGTGGGCAATGATCTCGTGATCATTTTCCAGTTTCACGCGGAAGGTAGCATTCGGAAGCAATTCCGTCACCTCGCCGGGAAACTCCAATAGTTCTTCTTTCGCCATGAGCTCCTCTTGTTGGCGGTGAATCAACGCTCAACCCTAACACAAATCGTCAAGCGGCGCGGTATATAGACTTGGCGACTGCCACAAGTCGAGCCCAAATCCTGTTAATTCATGCGGAGATCAGCTGCTGCCGGGCCGGTGATGCAAAGCCCCTATCAATGTGAACAGGCGGCGGGCGGTCTCGAAATCGACGTCGATCTTGCCCATGAAACGCTCAAGCAGGAGCTCGGCACCTTCATTGTGCACGCCCCGGCGGCCCATATCGATGGCCTCAATCTGAGCCAGAGAGGAATCGCGAACCGCCTCATGATAGCTTTCGCAGATCATGAAATAATCCTTGAAGATGCCGCGGAACGGGCCGAGCGAGAACATGAAGGTGTGGATCGCTTCTCCGGTCTCGGTCCGGATATCGATAGCCAGCTTGCCATCATCAATTGACAGATTGACGTTATAAGGCCCGAGATTGTCACCTTCTGGCGAGAAGTGGTTCGCCTCGAGTAGATCGGAAACCGCTACACGGCGTTCGCGGTCCGCCGTTGTATCGCCGCCGGGCAGGCCGAGCAAATCAATCGAGACGATATATTCCGAGTCGCTCATGCGTCCGTCTCATGTTTTGGACGCCCCTTGGCGGGCCAGGGCTCAGCGATATCGACCAGCAAGGCATCAATGCATTCCACATCGATGCGCAACTCGCCACCGCCAGAAAAAGCGAAACAGATTTCACCCCCGGGCACGTCACCTTCCTCGAAGGTCAAGGACAATAGCGACACGATGGCGCTAGGCTCATCCTGTTTCAGGCGCTTGGACCGGACGTGCAGAACGCCTGACACATCCAGAGCGGAACGCGTGCGCCATGCTTGACGAGCCTGACCGTCCTCCCAGCGGAAACGGTTGAAAACCGCCGTAAACCGCCGTGTCCTGCGATCAAGAGTGAAGTCACCCAGCTGTGCTACCGCATCCTGCAGCGCGGCGGAAATTACGGCCAGATCGTCAGCATCCTGCGCTGCAAGCCTGATTGGTTGGCGTCGTGCCACAGCCTGGTCCTATTCCTTTACCCGTTCGATATCCGCGCCACAGCCGGCCAGCTTGGCTTCCAGATGCTCGAATCCCCGATCCAGATGATAGACCCGCCCGATCGTCGTTTCACCTGTGGCAACCAGTCCCGCTATCACCAGTGAGACCGAGGCGCGCAAATCGGTCGCCATCACCGGTGCGCCCCGCAGTTTTTCAACGCCGGTTACAACCGCTTCATTACCCCGGAGATCAATCTTCGCGCCCATACGCATCAGCTCTGGCGCGTGCATGAAGCGGTTTTCAAATATCGTCTCGCGGATGACGGACCGGCCTTCAGCGACGCACATGGCGGCCATGAACTGGGCCTGTTCATCTGTCGGAAAACCCGGATAAGGCCGCGTTTCCATATCAGTGGCCAGCAAGCGGCCACCGGAGGCTCTGACGCGCACGCCCTCCTTTTCTTCGGAGACGGACGCGCCGGCAGCTATCATCAGCTCCCACAGCGCGGAATTGTGCTTCCAGACCGCATCCCGTAGCAAGACCTCGCCGCCCGCAGTGGCCGCAGCAAGAGCATAGGTTCCTGTCTCTATCCGGTCTGGCACAACAGCGTGAATCGCTCCGGTCAGACGGTCGACCCCCTCAATAGTAATAGTGGCGCTGCCTGCGCCTGATACTTTCGCGCCCATGGCGTTCAGACAATTGGCGATGTCCTGAATTTCCGGCTCCCTCGCAGCATTTTCCAGCACTGTTTCGCCTTTCGCCAGAACCGCAGCCAGCATGGCATGTTCGGTT
The DNA here is from genome assembly GCA_002783385.1 of Rhodobacterales bacterium CG15_BIG_FIL_POST_REV_8_21_14_020_59_13. GTDB lineage: Bacteria > Pseudomonadota > Alphaproteobacteria > Caulobacterales > Maricaulaceae > Hyphobacterium. The sequence continues at coordinate 7,624 of PFFX01000166.1, forward strand.
GCCCCGACAGATACGAAGGGGAAAATGATCTGCGCACCAACCAGGCCGTTTTTCGCTCTGGCCTCGACATATCCATCAGCGAGCTCAATCCCGGCCCCCAGCGCTTCGAGCGCCTTGAGGTGAAGATCGACAGGGCGGGTGCCAATAGCGCATCCCCCAGGCAAGGAAACGCGGGCCTCTCCATTGCGGGCCAGCAAGGGGCCCAGAACATTAAAACTCGCGCGCATCTTGCGGACCAGATCATAAGGCGCTTCAGCTCTGGCCAGACAGGCTGTCTGTAAGGTCATCTCGCTGCCAATGCGGAAAATGTCTGTGCCCAGATGTCCCAGCAATGTCGACAGAAACCTCGTATCGGCGAGATCGGGCATGCGAGTAAAAGTCAGTTTTTCGTCAGTCAACAGCGTGGCGACCATCAGCTTCAGCGCCGAATTCTTGGCACCGGAAATTGTCACATCACCCCGTAAAGGATTGCCGCCGCGTATTTTTATCGAATCCATGAATCCTGCTCTTGCCTGTGAACCGCAACAGTTCAACCCCTGCCAATGGCCATTTCAAGGCGTTCTGGCAGCCTTCGCTGCGGCTTTGCGGCGGTGCAAATTCTTGCGAAGCGCTTCCGCAAGGCGATCTTCCCGACTGGTGCCGGGTTTTGGGCTGCCGGATGTTTCGCAAGAGGTGTCTTTTTTACTCATGGACACTGATGTGACGATGCTGCACCTTCTCGTCAAGGCGGACTTGGCGAGGGCGGCAGCATGGGGTATACGCCGCGATCCATGGCTTTGGCCGCAGTAGCTCAGTGGTAGAGCGCATCATTGGTAATGATGAGGTCGGCAGTTCAATCCTGCCTTGCGGCACCATTCTTATGACCCTTTTTCCCGATATCTCCCCTTTCGAAACCGGCTTTCATCCCACAGGTGACGGCCATTCGCTGTATTGGGAAAGGTGCGGACAGAAGGGCGGCATTCCTGTTGTATTTCTTCATGGCGGACCGGGCTCCGGCTGTACGCCCACCCATCGCCGGTATTTCGATCCGGATGTGTATGACGTGGTGTTGTTTGATCAACGCGGCTGCGGCCGGTCAAGGCCGGTCTTCTCGCTTGACGGCAATACGACTCAAAACCAGATCGCAGACATTGAGGTCTTGCGATCGCTTTTCGGCTTTGAGCGCTGGATCGTCGTCGGTCCCTCTTGGGGGTCGGCGCTGGCCCTCGCCTATGCCGAGGCCTGCCCGACCGCTGTTTCGGGCCTGCTGGTGGAAGGTATTTTTCTGGCGTCAGACAAAGAGCTGGCCTGGTGGCATTACAGACCCGGCGCGCCCAGCCTGTTTCCCGATGCGTTCGAGGATTTTCTCGGCGGAAAAGGCGCGCCTGATCATATGAATGTGCGAGACTTTTTTGCCTCGATCTGCAATGCCATGCAGGAGGAAATTGATATAAGGATGCCAGACCTTCAGCGCCTGTCTGATCCCTCAATCACTCTGACAGAATTGCGGCGATCACCGCTCTACCGGTGGACAGAATACGAAAATCGTCTCTCCTGGCTCGAGGCTTCACCCGAACATGTTCGCCACAGCCTTGCCGCGCGCGGACCGGATTTTGTGGCCTCGCACTCGCTGATCGAGGCTCATTATTTCGCCAATGGCTGTTTCCTTAAACCTGATCAGCTCATCAGCAATACAGACCGGCTCGCCGGCATTCCGATGGAAATCATCCAGAGCCGTTACGACATGGTCTGCCCGCCTGAAGCAGCCTTCCGGCTCAAAGCGGCTTGTCCGCATGCGAGGCTGACCCTGATCCAGAAAAACGGTCACGCCATGACTGATGCGGTTTTTCCAGCTCTGATTACCTCACTCGTGCGGCTTGCTGCAGGCGCTGACTAGCGCCGAGGCAAGGGCCGGGCGCGGTCGCCGAACCACCACAGTGTCGCAGCACTCGCCGTGAACGCGATATTGGAAATGAAGTATCCAATAAATTCGGCTTCCACATCGTCAGCTATGAAATGATCTGCCATGCCATTCATGACGGCAAAGAACACGATCAGATAGAGCGCCCACAACAGTGGAGTCAGAACCGGCCGTACGAGCGCGCGTACAGCGGATACCCAAGCATAGCCGGACTCAAGTGCTGCATCGCCGTGGAGACTTTCGCCGAGCGCATCAAACCGCGCCGTTTGCAACGCTGTTTCCCGTTCGCTTTGGGCTGCCGAAGCCGCATTCCGCGCGCGCAGCTCCTCCATCTGCAATTCATGTGTCCAACGCTCGCGTTCCTGGCCGAGCTCCGCGCGGTGTTCGAAATACCCGGTGATGCGTCCCAGCGCCGTTCCCAGCGTGCCGAGGAGGCCGCCGGACAGGGCCGACGTGCCGATATCTGCGATATCCATCGTCTATACCTCCGCACCGATATGTTCAGTGCATTTCACGTTTATAATGCGCGCAGCATCGCGCGCGGGTGAACCAAACGTGCCTGTCATGTTAAGCCTCCTAGAGTTCAGCGCTGGCCGTGGCATGCGCACGGGCCAGTTCCAGCGCGGTATGCGACGCTGATTGAAAGTCTGCAGAAGCGGCGGAAATATTGAGCGGCAACGCATTGAGATCTGTACCGCCAGCGTCGATTTTCCCAGTCGCAGCCGTTGCCGGCGAATAAATCGTCAAGCTGGGCGCGGCGCGCATCTCTACCGGGAACCGCCAGTCAAATATTGCGGTTGTGGACGGGCCGGAAGTCGCACTCAGAAGGCTCCCCGAGACAGTGGCGCTGCCCGGCTCTATTCCTTGCGGCCAGGTTTTTGCAAAATATCGCTGGCATAAACGTAGATTGTCAGCAGCGCTCAGGCGCTCGAACCGGCTGGCGACGGGGCCACATTCCAACTGGACGTCAGCAAAATCAATATCGGCCGACGTTTCTCCAGCCGATAAGTAGAATTCCAAGCCGAGAAAATGTCCTGCTCCCAATGTTTTTCCTGACAGGCTGGTGACAGCGAGTGGAACTTCAAATCGCTGCCAGTCCGTGGTCAGAGCGACGTACACCTGTGCAAGATTTTCATTTACCGATCCGCCTGAGCCAAAATCCCGACGAAATCTCGAAACAATAGAGACTGCACGTGACGCTCTAACAAAAAAACTCAGCATTGCTTCGCCTGTAGGCAAAGACCGGACATTTTCCACGCGCTGCTCGATCCCGGGGTTGGTGCTTGCCGTGCCGGTCAGGCTCCAGTGCAGAAAGTGTGCCGGTGCTCCAGGAACATCCGCCTGACCGGGCGCAAAATCCTCCTGCGAAATGCTGGCGGACATTCCGCCCTCTGAGACCAAAAGCCATCGATCCAGCGTATAGCTTCCCGCCGAAATCCCGGGGAAATCCGTGCCCCGCTGAGCGATTGAAAAATCGCCATTGATGACAAGATTGCGGCGCTGACCGGGTGATGTGCCGTTGATGGCCGACACTGTCAGGCCGCCGCTTACCGGAATGGAAAGCCGGGTTGGTGATGCGCGAAACAATTCAGCCCAATTGCTGCCATCATCACTCATTTTCAGGAGAAGCAGGTCATCGCCGATCAATCCCAGCTCGGCACGGCCGGAAAACCCGCTCTGAAACAGCAAGGAGAGCACATCGCTGCTGCTTTCCTTGTTCAGGGTGTAGCGCAGATCTCCTGTGCCCCCCTCCCCCGCCGATTTTGCTGTCCACAAGACCGCGTTCAGTTTGGCCGAGAACGGGTTTGCCGCATCTGCCGTGGTGCCGATTCCCAGAAGATCAAGGTTTTGCAGTTGTCTGATCGTATCATCGGCTGCAATCCATTCATTTCCGTCGAAAATGACGACACCGGTTTCGTCACTGATCCAGGCCATCAGACCTTCAACCGGTAGGATTTCCGCCCACTCCCCATCGCGGAAAAAAGCAAGACTGTCAGATGACATCATCGACCAGCTCTCCCCCGATCGCCCGGAGGTGAGAATGTAGGCATCGCCTTCGGCCGGGCTGACCGGTTCAGCCTCCATGGTCCGGCTCAGGGCATTCGCCTGAATCAGTGCATCCAATCGCCGGAATGTCTCATTCACGGTAACATGTTTTTGAGCCTGAGCCGCCATGACATAATCGAGTCCGAGCCGGGGAGAGTTTTCTGTGGTCATGCCTTGCGAAGCTCCTTTTTCGGGTCTCAAGGCTAGACGCAGACCTGGGCGGGGCGGATAACGTCATGCACTCTCCATGCCCTCACGGCTTGACCTAGGGCCTTGCCCGCGCCTTTTTCTTGCCAAGATAGCGGCCAGCAGGAATTCTTTGATGACCGAAACGCTCCACGCCCTGATTGACGGATTACCCACAAGCAGCGCTGATCACTGGCGTGCGCTGGCGGATGCAGCTTTACGCGGTGAAGACTTTGATTCAACGCTGGTGCGGGACACGCCGGATGGCATTGAACGGGGGCCTGTTTTCTTCGAAACTGAGCGCGCCGGTGCTGCCGCAGCGCCGCGCAAGGAAGCGTTTCTGCCTTGGCATATCCGACAGATTTTCACCGAGTCCAGCCCGTCAGAGGCCAATGCGGCCATTCTGGCAGATCTGATGGGCGGTGTTTCAGAAATCGGCCTGCAAATCGACCGGCAGGGCGCATTTGGCGTAACCATCGGCACCCCGGATGACCTCGCTCGTACGCTAGAGGACGTGGACGTTTCGATTGCATCCGTGTTTCTGGAGTCCGGACATAATTTCGAGCCCGGTCTGTTTGCAGACTGGATGAAAAAGGCTGGTGCAAATCGGGCCGGTCTGGGTGTGGATGCCGCCGACGCCCGCCTAGCCGATCTGGCTAAAAACCATCCCGGCTATTGCATCGCCAGCATTGATGCCCGAGTCATCCACGAAACCGGCGGAACCGAGGCCCATGAGCTCGCCTTTGCGGCCGCAGGGTTTGCCGAAGCTTTTGGCAAACTCATCGAGGCAGGCATTTCTGCCGCCCAAGCGGCTGGACAGATCGAAGTCGTTTTTGCCGCTGATGCCGATATTCACCTCTCGCTTTCCAAAATCCGGGCAGGCTATCTGGTGCTTCAGAATATTCTGGACGCTTATGATGCGGCCTCCAGCGCGCCGGAGATGCGCGCTGTGACGTCTGGCCGGATGATGACGCGCAAGGCACCGTGGACCAATATGATCAGAACATCCGCAGCCGGATTTGCCGCAGCCTGTTCCGGTGTGACCAGCCTCACCGTCCTGCCCGCAACCCATGCACTCGGCCGACCCGACCGGCTTGCGCGCAGAGCCGCCAGAAATCTGCATATCCTGCTGCAGGAAGAAGCACATTCCGGCTTGGTGGATGATCCGGCGGGTGGTTCCTACCTGCACGAGCATCTGACGGCTCAACTCGCGGAAAAGGCTTGGAAGATGTTCCAGTCGATAGAAGCCGATGGCGGCTATTCCGCGATTGGTGCCGGCAGTGAGTTCGTCACGCAAGTTGAAACGGCGCGTCAAACTTTGCTTAGCCAGTATCAGATCGGAGAACGCGTCCTGTTTGGCATCAACCGTTTTGCTGCGCCGGATCTGCGCGACATGAAATATGAGGAAGGCCTGACTCCGCCGTCCAGCGCCTCGTTGTTTCCTGCGATCCGGCTTGAGGATGCCGCTCAGGACGGAGCGAAATCATGAGCCAGCGCATCAACTTCGCGAAACGTGAATTTGCGGCAGACCTCTCCAGCAAACGCGAAGTTAAATCCCGCTGGCAAGCACCCGAAGGTCTTGAAATCAAATCCGGTTACAGTGCGGATGATGTTGATGAGCGCTTGCGCCAGACTCTTCCGGGTGCCGCTCCCTTCATTCGCGGCCCCTACCCGACCATGTTCCTGCAGCGTCCATGGACGATCCGCCAGTATGCCGGATTTTCAACGGCCCGGGATTCCAACGCTTTCTATCGCCGCAATCTGGCTGCAGGTCAGAGAGGATTGTCAGTTGCATTCGATCTGGCGACGCACCGGGGATATGACAGTGATCATCCGCGCGTGGCCGGTGATGTCGGCATGGCCGGGGTTGCCATCGATTCCATTTATGACATGCGGGAATTGTTCAACGGCATACCTCTTGATGAAATGAGCGTGTCCATGACCATGAATGGCGCGGTCCTGCCCGTCATGGCGCTCTATATCGCGGCCGCAGAAGAGCAGGGCGTCAAACCGGAACAGCTGTCCGGCACCATCCAGAATGACATTCTGAAAGAATTCATGGTGCGGAATACATATATCTATCCACCTCAGCCATCGATGCGGATCATCTCGGATATTTTTGCCTATACGGCTGAAAACATGCCTCGATTTAATTCTATTTCGATTTCCGGCTATCACATGCAGGAAGCCGGGGCCCCAGCCGATATCGAGCTCGCCTACACAATTGCTGACGGCCTAGAATACATCAGGACCGGCATTGAAGCAGGTCTGGACGTCGACAGGTTCGCGCCGCGCCTCTCCTTCTTCTTCGGCATTGGTATGAATGTCTTCATGGAGATTGCGAAATTGCGGGCGGCGCGCCTTCTATGGGCGGGACTTGTGCAACAACGCTTCGAGCCGAAGTCGGACAAATCCATCTGCCTGCGGACCCATTGCCAGACCTCCGGCTGGTCGCTGACCGCGCAGGATGTGTTCAACAATATCGGACGCACGGCCCTAGAGGCCATAGCAGCCATCGACGGACACACACAGTCCCTCCATACCAATTCACTGGATGAAGCTTTGGCGCTTCCAACAGATTTTTCAGCCCGCATTGCGCGGAACACCCAGCTTGTTCTGGCCGAGGAAAGCCGTCTGATCGATGCCATAGATCCATGGGGTGGGTCCTTTTATGTCGAATGCCTGACACAGGATCTTGCCACCCGCGCGCTCGAACATATCCGCGAAGTCGATGAACTTGGCGGTATGGCAAAGGCCATCGCCGAGGGCACACCGAAGCTTCGGATCGAGGAAGCTGCTGCCCGGACCCAGGCTCGCATCGACAGCGGACAACAGACGATTGTCGGCATCAATAAATTCATCCTAGAGGAGGACGAAGACGTTCCGGTATTGAAAGTGGACAATTACCAAGTGCGCAAGGAACAGGAAGAGAAACTGAAACGCATACGGGAGGAACGCGATGGCACTGCTGTAAAGGGGGCGCTCACAGCACTGACCCGCGCTGCCAGAGAAGGCGGAAATCTTCTTGCGCTTTGCGTAGATGCCGCCCGGGCCAAAGCCACTGTCGGAGAAATGTCGGCTGCTATGGAGCAGGTCTTTAACCGTCATGAGGCCGAAATCCGTGTGATCAAAGGCGTTTATGCTGACGAGGCCGGGCCTGATAAAAAAGTCGCTGCGGCCATCAAGGCCGCTACAGCCTTCGAGGCACGTATCGGCCGCAAGCCGAAAATCCTGATCGCGAAACTGGGCCAAGATGGCCATGATCGCGGTCAGAAGGTTGTGGCTTCTGCCTTTGCAGATATGGGTTGGGAGGTCGTGATCGGCCCCCTCTTTCAGACGCCGGAAGAGGCCGCAGCACTCGCGGATAAAGAAAATGTCCACGCTGCAGCAATGTCATCACTGGCTGCCGGACACCTCACCCTCCTGCCGGAATTGCGCAATGCCTTGCGTGATCTAGGGCGCGAGGACATGCTGGTCATTGTCGGCGGCGTTATTCCACCTGACGATGAGGCCGTCCTGCGTCAGATGGGGGCGGCAGCCGTCTTTCCGCCCGGAACCGTGATCGCTGACAGTGCGTTGAACCTCTTGAAACGTATGGAGGTCGCTGTGAAGGCTTGAGGAGGCTCATCATGCGTAAGTTGATCATCATCGGGCTTTATGCCAGCGTCACCGCCTGCGCGTCCGGGCCCACCGTTTATGCGCCCGCAAATGGAAGTGACCGTGGGTATTCTGAACGCCAAATCGAATCAGACCGCTTTCGTATCCGGTTTGATGGCGGTTCTGACGTCAGTTTTGAGGAACTCGAAAACCTCGCCTTGCGGCGCGCAGCCAATCTCACTCTTGAACGGGGTGGAGACTGGTTCGAGATCGTCTCGCGTTCGAGCGAAGGGGATGACGAGCGCCGCGTTCGCGTCGGGGGTTCGGTCGGCCAGACATTCGGTTCGCGCCGTTATTCGGGGCGTAGCGCCGGGCTGGGAATAAGGTTTGATCCCGGTGCCGGCGACAAGACAATCTATCTTGAAATTTTGATCCGGTCAGGCCGTCGCCCGGATATCCCCGAAGCCTATGATGCCTGGGATGTGCTGCACGCGATCGGCTAACCGAGCTTTGACTTGGCTTGCCCAACCCAGTCCTCGCGTTCAATGCGGCCCCGGGCTGTCAGCTTTTCATCCCATCTTGTGATGTCAGCCGGGGTCCATCTGGCGATCTGTGAAAAGGATGTTATACCATCCGCATTCAGAGCGGCCGCAGCTTTCGGTCCAAGACCCTTGATTGCGGTCAGCTCGTTTACCTCTGTTTTTACCGTCGGTGCCTTATCCGGAACCGCGTCACTTTTTGCAGGGGATTTTGCCGTTTTTGATTTCGACGCAGACGCTTCCGGTTTCACAGTGATCCGGCTGACTTCCAGCGCTGCCTGATGCCGGGCAGCAACGCTGGACAGACTGTCGTTCTCGCGTTGCAAACGGCCGATTTCGTCCTTCGCGGCTTGCAAGGCCCGTCCGGATTCGCCCGAGGCAGACCATAGCCGCCAGCCCAGCCCCAGCCCGATCAGGAAAGCCAGAATCAGGAAAAACCACATCTGCCAGATTAACCAGAGCATTCAGCTTTCTCCTTCATCATCCAGAACAATCCGGACAAGTTGATCTTGATCTGCGTTCGTAACGACACTGATCCGGGTATCTGTGACACCAAAAGTAATCAATACCGACCTTACGGCTTCGGCACGCCGAATGGCGAGGGCTTCTGCCTCACGATCACCACTGACAACTGGACGCACGCTGATGCCAAGCTGATTTGTTGGACATGCCGATATCACTGCTGCCACATGTTCCAGACCGGCGCGCCCAATCGGAGACAGCGATGCGCTACCCGGATTGAACCTCAAACGGCCCATTGCAAAGGCGGCCTCCAGCAACATCGTGCAATCCTCCGCTGTTGCCCCCCCCCCGATCACATCGTCATCGGACAGGATCAGAGCAACCGTACGAATGCCTTCCGGAAGAGCCGCCAGTGCATCAAGAATTTGCTGCGCGTCATCACCGCTTCGCGCCACGCCATAAAGGACGGCTGTCCCGGAATCCAGAATGGCAGACCCTTGATCAAGCCGTTCCAGACCGGTCAGCAAAGCCATTGCGGCTTCGATCCAGTCATCCGGATTTGAGTTACCCGACCGGGCTGCCAGCCGTGGCTGGATGCGTCCATGGAACAGTGGAAGAGCCTGATCCAACAATCCGGTTCTGGCGGCATCGCCTGGTGCGATTCCGGTTAGAGAGGCCCCATCAGGTGTTGACACAGCAATGATGCGGCTTGCCGCTTCGCCCGGCTGAGCTATTGAATTGTCGATGATCCTTGTAATGCCGCCGGCTAACCATCCGCCAGACCATTCAGACGACCACAAAGCCTTGATCACTGATTCATAAGCGGTTTCATTCGGCCAACGGCCGGATAATGTCGCGGCCTGGCCGTCCACGGTGACATTTGCCCATCGGGAATGCCGGCCGGCGATGGCTTCTTCAGCAGCAGATTGAAGCCGGGCTTCCAGCCGCCAAGCCGCGATGGGGCTGAACGCCATCACATAGGCAGAGAATGCCAGAAAAACGGCAAGTCCAATCAGCAATGTTCGGCGTTCCGGTGACATTCAGCGCTCACTTCCTGAAGGCATCATAATACAAGATGACCCGACATCTAGGGTCTGTGATTCTGTGACAAAGAAAAAGGGCCGGAGCATGGCTCCGGCCCTCATTTTCTTTCCGAAGCCGGTTAGCGGCGGGCGCGGAGCGTAACGCCCCATGTCCGCGGATGGCCGAGGAAGGCATTGAACGAGCCCGGCTGGAACGGGCCGTCAAAACCAACCTGAATATAGTCTTCGTCGAACAGATTGTTGGCGAAGAGTTCCAGCGCCCAGCTCTGGTCATCGGCACCGATGCCGACGCGCCCGTTAAACACGGCATAGCCATCCTGGATTTTTTCCGGATCCAGATCAGAACCAGTGTTCTGTTCAGACAGATAGCGTCCGCTCAGATGTGCCAGCCATTCCATGCCGTCGCCGAAGGAACGCACATAGCTGATCGAACCAGATGTGTACCATTCCGGGGCCAGAGAGAAATTCTGACCTGACAGTCGATCCACATCCGGCGTTCCGGTCGGAGCAAAACTGTTATAGGTCGCATCTGCATAGGTGACGCCGCCCTGTATTGTCAGGCCGGGCATGGTTTCCGGGAACCAGAGGATTTCGAATTCTGCGCCCTGCGTGACCGCACCCTGATTCAACGACGTCACGAAGAAGGCCAGTCCGTTGAAAGTGTTCAACTGGAAGGACTCGAATTCGGAATAGAACAGATAAAGGTTCGCCAGGAGTGTGTTATCAAGCGCTTCGGTTTTAATCCCGATTTCGAACGAATTCACGATTTCCGGATCGAACTGGGCCGGATATGGGCTCGTGCCTGCCAGAACGTTCGTGAAATTCACTTGATTTGATCCCGCTTGCGTGAATCGATCAAGGTTGAAACCACCCGCTTTATAACCGCGCGAATAGGTCCCATAAATCAGCAAATCGTCATTGAAGCGGTGCGACAATGAAATCAGGCCTGTGACTTCGTCTTCCGAGAGCGACTCGTTGAAATTGATGTTTGAATAGACATCGCGGGCGCTCGGCAGACAGGTGAATGTTCCGAACTGTATCAGGCTGGCAACTGGAACCTGAGAGGCTTGCGAGAAGCCCGACAGGATCGCCTGGTTTAGCGGCGTCGAGAAATCAAGCGCTTCTCCAAAGACGGCTTCCCAGACATCGCATGCCGGCGCATTTGCCGGCGAGAATTGGGCCGTTGCATCTTTCTCGGTGGAATTCCAGCGCAGGCCGAATGTGAGGTCGGTATTCTCCGCGATTGCAAAGGTGTTGTGGGTGAAGAGACCGAAAGTCTGACCATCCTGTTCATACCGGTCGCCACCACTATTGGCGCTGCCTGTCGGGAAGCCCTGTCCGGGTGCCAGCGGCACGTAACCGGGAATAAATGCTCCGCCCAGACCGTTCGCCAGAGTCGTCACAAGCACCGGATTGCCGCCACCGATCAGACCCAGATAAGCCTCGAAGTCAGAACCATACTGAATGGCATCACGGCGAACGAGGTCCTCAGAAGAGAAGAAGCCGCCGACCAGCCAATCCAGATTTCCACGCTGGCCTTGTGCCCTCAACTCGAAGGTTGAATTATCGAACTCAAACGAATTGAGTGACGGGTCACGGAAGACAATGTCGGCACCAGTAAAATCGGTGTCCTGACCGGAAACGATTTCATATTGGCGCATCGAGCCGATTGCGGTCAGCGTAAAATTATCAAAGTCATAAGTGTATTCGAACTGGAACCCACTGTCCTCAATGTCTTGCGTGGTGTCACGGTTGGACTGGATAACGCGGCTGAACGGGTCTTCCGCGCCGGGTAGCGGGCGGCCACCCGGAACGAGTGCGTTGATCGCCGCTGCGGTGGGGCCCGATACAATGCTGGGGGCACCACAGCAATTCTCGTCACGATTGGTGAAGTCGCCTTGCAGTGTCAGTTCGCCCCGCTCACCCAGATTGAAAAGCAATTGACCCCGAACCGTGTAGAAGTCCTGATTGTTGTCCTCGCCAATTGTCCGCGGACCTCCAAAGGTCTGCACAGTCTGGAAACCGTCGCGATCACCGCGTGCGGCGTAAAGGCGGAAGGCCACCTGATCCTCAACAATCGGTCCGGTCACACTTCCTGAAATCCGGAAGCCATCAGCCCCGTCGGTGAGATATGTCGCTTCGGCATTGGCACCAAATTCGAATTCCGGACCCTGGGTCACAATATTGATGATACCCGCTGAGGTGTTGGCGCCGAATAGCGTGCCTTGCGGACCCCGCAAAACTTCAATGCGCTCGATTTCACCAAGATCGCCGAAGCTGACGCCATTGCGCGCACGGGGCACACCGTCGATCACAATACCCACTGAGGATTCCAAGCCTGGATTGTCACCCACCGTGCCAACGCCGCGGATCCGCGCCGTTGTAGAATATTCGCTGGAAGTTGAGGTGATGTTCAAACCCGGCGCAATCACCGCAAGGTCGCGAATATCGCGAATGCCAGCGTTCTGCAGGAGCTCTGCGCTGTAGGCTGTCACAGCCACCGGCACATCCTGGATGCCTTGTTCGCGCTTTTGCGCCGTCACGGTGATGACATCCACCGTCTGACGCTCCTGAGCAAATGTCGGGGCGGTAAATGCGGCGGCTGATACGGCGGCCATAAGGGCCGCGCGGGTAAAGGTTTTCATTCTGTTTCTCCCGGTCCTGGTCTTGCCAGTTACATTTATCGGCTTTTGAGCCGTTTTTCATTTCGTAATTCTGTCTTATTTCCCGCAAATACAAAAGGACCTTGCAGCAGAGATTATGAGATTGCGTGAACGCTTATTGCCCTCTCTCAGTGTTTTTGACCGCCATCGTTGCAGGGAAGCAACATAAACGTCGTTCACTTATTGGCGCTTGGCCGCTGCGCGATCGCTGTTCGCCATTCGATCAGTGCGGTTTGCCGCCCCGGCGGCACCAGCTTCACCCACCCTGCAAACTCGACAACGACAAAGGCAGTGATGTCTGCCACAGAGAATCTGTCTCCACCCAGATAAGCATGGTCGATAAGGCGGGCATTCAACAATTCAAAGAAATACCCGACTCGTGCTTTTCCACGTTCTGCAAGCGCTGGAATCTGTTCGTAGTTTTGTGGTCCGGTTAGCGCCCGCCCCTTCAAGCCGGGCAAGGAATTGCGGATGGTTTCCGCCATGGCCAGCAACCCGTCGCTTTCCGCGACGGCATTCCATTCGGCAATGACTGCCTTTTCCACGGGATCCCGTCCCATCAAGGGCGGGGCGGGCCGGATTTCTTCCAGATACCGGGCAATGGATGCATTATCCCCGAGGACAGTTCCATCTGGCAGTTTCAAGGCAGGAACCGTGCAGCGCGGATTAATGGCGCGGAAATCATCGCCCAATTGTTCATCATTTCGGAGATCGACCTGGACAGTTGGAATATCCAGTCCTTTCTCCACAATGAACATGCGCGCCCGGCGAGGACTGGGCGCTGTCGCACAGTCATAGAAAACGTGGTCTTCCATCATGAAAATTGCTCCGGTCGTTCGTTGGCAACATCCAGCCGCGATTCGATAGATCGGCCCAACTGGAGCAGCTTGTCTTCGCCGAAAAGCGGCCCCCAGAGCGACGTGCCCTGTGGCATGCGGAAGATGGCATCCTGGCGTTCTGCGCCGCTTGCGGTCAAAGGGTTAAGTGTCCTTTCAACAAAACCCGACCGCAATATCAGTCCCGGATGACCTGTGAAATTCGTGATTAGCAACATGTTGGAGGCAAAATTCGGCCCGATAATCACATCGCATTGATCGAACATACCCGCCATGACCTCACACACACTGCGGCGGAACCGATCGATATTGACAAAATCGACCGCAGACCGGAGCCGCGCCCGGCGCCAGGTGTTGGGCCAGGCTCGCGGCTCCTGCCATCGTAATTCATCGTCCCGGCCAGACAGGGTCAGTTCCTCGAAGGCGGCCGCCGCTTCTACCTCTACGACCGTGCCCAGTGCACCATAGGGTAAATCCGGTATTTCAATTTCGACAAGCTCACAGCCAAGATTTTGCACGGCCTGCAAGGCGGCCCGGTCCGGAGGAGCTGCATTGTCGAAATCATCGGGAAGATAGCCCACTCTCAGCCGCGACGGATCAAAGGACCAGTTAACGCCGAAGCTGGTGTCCAGCGATGAGGCGTCCGTCACATCATGGCCATTGAGCGCGTCAAGCACGAGTGCCGTATCCGCGACAAAACGCGTGATTGGGCCAATCTTGTCGAGCGACCAGCACAATGCCATCGCGCCGCTCCTCGAGACCCGTCCGAATGTTGGCCGCAGCCCCGTGGTTCCGCAGCGATTCGAGGGTGAAACAATTGAGCCCAACGTTTCAGTGCCAATGGCGAAGCTGGCCAATCCGGCGGCTACGGCCGACGCTGGTCCCGCGCTTGAACCGGAAGAACCTTCATCCGTGTTCCAGGGATTCCGGGTCAAACCGCCAAACCACAGATCATTATAGGCAATTGCTCCGCTGGTGGATTTACCCAAAAGAACGGCCCCGCCCTGCCGGAGTTTTTCATAAACGGTAGCGTCAGCGTTCGCGATCCGGTCCTGATACGGCGTTGCGCCCCAGGTGCTGCGGACACCTGCGACATCAATGATGTCCTTGAGCGCAAAGGGCAAACCGTGAACCGGGCTTGTGTTTTCGCCGTAAGCGCGCACCTTATCTGCTTCACGGGCCTGCTCCATGGCGAGCTCCGGAGTCACCGTCACGAAACATTCCAACTCACGAGCGTGGCGTTCGATCCGTTCGAGATATATGCTCGTCAACCTTTCGGAGGACAGCTGTCCTGAGCTGAGCCATTTCGATTGCTTCCAGGCTGGAGCAAAGGCGATATCGGTTTCGGAGGACGGTACCGGTCCTGTGTCATCGGAGGGAATTATATCGCCCCCCTCGTCAGGCATGGTGTAGGCCACACCCGGTAAACGCGGATCAAATGTCGTGGCCGGTTGTAGCGTGTTGGGTTGATCGATGGCACGCAATCGCGCCGCGCTTTCCGCCCAATCATCAAGGCCAATGACCATCTGCTCGACTTCGGAGTCGGTATAGTCAATGCCGAACAGGCCTTCAGCACATTGAAGCGTTTCTGCGGTCAGGCGTTCTTGCGCCTGCGCCTTTGAACCTAGCGCCAGAGCGCCGCCTCCGATTGCCAGTCCACCCAGTAATTCACGCCGTGTCGCTGCCATGCGATCCTCCTTCATGAACGCAACATAAACGATTTGATCCAGTTTCCCATCAAATCACCCAAATTCAGCCCGCATTGCCGCCGCAATCTGCCACATTTCATGGTTAACCATTTTGCTGCGTCACTCCCGACGTGGGCTGTCTAAAATAATTCTTGGGGGAGGAAATGGCTTTGAACGAATTAAACGAAACTGCCACTCGGCAATTTTACAAGCCGGAGAATGAACGCGATCAGCGGTCGCGTGCTCTGGCGAGTGAACATTTTTCCAATGGTGCGCACATTCAGGATTTTGACCTGCAATTTACGTTGTCCCGGGCGCGACGTGATTTCGAAAACCTGCGTGCTTTCCGCCGCACATCAGGTTGGGCTTTTGACGATCCCACCGGCAAGGAAAAAAGCGGCAATCCAGGAAAACCCATTGAGCGGTCTGCCATTTACCCGGATTCGCACATCCTGACCTTCTCTGTCCTGGCTGCGCTGATTCTGTTTGAAGGCTTGGCGAACGCCTATTTCTTCTCCGGCAGTTCTGATCTCGGCCTTCTTGGCGGCTGGCTTCAAGCCATCACGGTTTCCTTTGTAAATGTCATCACCGCATTCTTCGTGATCGGGTATCTTTGCCTGCGCCATCTGACCAATCCGCAAAAACGCTGGTCTTTTGCGGCCGCGCTCGCCGGCCTTCCGATCGGGATTGCTTTCGTCGTCGTGCTCAACCTCGCCGCGGCGCATTACCGCGACCTGCTTGAAATTCACTCTGCATCTCTGGCGCTAGGTGGTTCAAACGTGACGGGCGATTTGATCGCGCCGATCCAGCATCTCATGGCGGCTCCTTTCTCTTTCCAGACTCTTGAAGCTTATCTTTTGCTGACACTGGGTCTGACCTTTGGCATCATAGCAGCCTACAAAGGCCGTACGTTTGATGATGCGATCCCGGGCTTTGGTGTGGTGCAACGCCGCGCCGAGCGGTCGGCTCGCGAACTCAACCGGGTGGTCAAGAAAGCTGCGGGTGGCCGCAATTCGCCGGAAGAGCAAATTGCCGAAGCCCAAATTCTGCTGATGGATATGGCAGAAGATTTTGGATCAGCGCGCCCGCGCTGATCCCGCCTTTGGGGGATGAGTAATGTCCGGACGCGACCTGCTTGGTATATTTAACCTGTTAATCGTGGCGGGCGTGGTGGCAGCGGTCAGCTATTTAGCGCTGACCCTGCGGCCAGCGGAATACGATGCTGATACACTCTGCATTGCGGGCATTGTGCCACCGCACCGCGTTGTCATTATCGACAAGACTGACCTTTACTCCACCCAACAAGCAGCCGTGATTGAGCGTATTATCCTGACCCAGCGCGATACGCTGGCAGTGGGCGAACGCTTGTCCCTGTTCGAGCTGGACGAGAGCGGCCGGCTGGATGCCACAAACCAGTTTTCCCTGTGTAATCCAGGAAGTGGCGACCAGGTGAATCCGCTCTATCGTAATCCGGATCGCATACAGGCTCGCTATGAATTCCTGTTTGATGCGCCTCTACAGCAAGCGCTCGCCGATCTGGTGGTGCCCAAAGATGCGCCGCAAAGCCCCATTCTGGAAGCGCTCGCCGAACTCGCACAGGAGCCATCCATGGCCCAGACCGTGCCCGGACGGCGGATCATCCTCGTTTCGGACATGCTCCAGAATTCAGAGATTTTCTCGGTCTATGGCCGGTCTCGTGGCGCGGTGTTTGACCGTCTGCCGCCGGTTGCCGATACGGTTGAAGCTATCCGCGAGGAATACGGTCTGGCACTGGCTGGCGTGGTGCTGGAAATCTATCTAATCGAGCGGCGTGGCTGGGAATCAGAGCAGAATGGTGCCCTCAGAACCTATTGGGCCCAAGTGTTCAACCAGCTCGGCGTCACCATGAGCTGGAATGTCCAGCCCACTGACGCTCTTTCCTGACACCATTACTGATCAGAAGTGCCAGACAGCGCGGGTGATAAACGCCTGATCGTCGGTATCGCCGACGCCGAAGCGATATTCCATCTCCAGATCCAGACGCTGTGACGGAGCTGACGTTTCGCTTTCGTCAAACCAGAGCGAGAACACCACACCCGGGCCTAGTTCAAGCCGTTCGCGGGTCTGGAATGTGTCGTCTGACCATTGTGCCACGCCGGTCACATAGGGCGTGACGGTCCAGCGCTCTCCAGTGCGTAAACGCCGCCCCTGACGGATAGAGGCATAAGCGGACAGAAATTCAGGATCATCCGGGATGTACGCAAGATCAGCGAAGACCGTCGTGTAATTCCAGCCTGTCTGGCTCGGGTTCCAGTCAAGCCCGTCCGCCCAGCCATAGCTGGCCCGTAACAGCCAAGCGTCACGTGCCTGATCACCGCCAGCGATCATGCGTTCACCTGATAGGTAGAAGTCGTGCCCGGCCAAGGGCTTCCAACGCGCGCCAAGGCCAAGCTGAAGCGTGCTGTCATTGAGCGTTATACTTCCCGGGTCCGCCGAGACATAACCGCGTCCGAACAGCGTCAGACCGGTATTCTGCGCATTAAAAGCGTCTGGCCGCCAGCCAAACTCACCACCGGCCTGAGTTTCATTGGGTCCGGTTTCCGGCAGATTGACGGAATTGGGTGCCGAGCCATCTCGATAGGAAGCAAAAATAAAGCCGTAAGTGGACCGTTCCAGTTGCTCCACCTGACGGCGCAGTCTGTATATGCGTTGATCGCGCGCGTCAGCTGCTTCTCCGTCGCGGAGTGATGGATCGAGAATAGCGGCGCGAAAGGATACCGCAGCCTCCTGCTCACGATCTGCCTGCATCAAAGCATAGCCCAGTTCCTCGCGAACCGTGCTACGGGCTGGATCAATGACCAATACGCGCTGAAACAGGTCGGCCGCCAGGTCCGCATCGCCCACGTGTTGCGCGGCGTAGGCGGTCGAAAGCAGGACGTCCACATTGCGTGGATCGTCTTCCAGCGCCCGGCTAAATTCGACGAGCGCGGCGCGCTCCTCTCCTGCTTGTTGAAGGAAGAGTCCCCGCTGGAAACGTCGGTAAGGCCGGTCCTCTATTTCAATGGAGCGGGCGAGATACATGGCCGCCGCATCCGGCTGGGTTTCAGCCATGACCAGAGCGCGTTCCTCGAAATAAAGCGCTAGGTCAGGTCCTGTGATCCCCGTCACATCAATCTGTTGCAGGCGAGCCGCGCCGGATTGCGGCCGTCCATCTAGACGCGCAGCCCGCGCTGCCATCAATTCGTCGAACGGATCACCTGTAATACCGGCGGCCTCGCTCCACCCGATTGCCGAACGGGAAAATTCGCCTGCTGCTTCAGCTTGGTAACCAAGGCTCCGGTAGACATAAATGCGCTGAGCTTCATCCAGTTGGTGCCGGTAGATAACAGCCTGCCAGAAGGCTTCGGAGGCTTGTGAGACATCGCCTGTTTCCACAGCACATTCGGCGGCTGCGATATAGTCGAGCGCCTGCTGCCCTGATGATGCAATCGTATTGAGCGTGGGCAACGCTGTTTCACATCCTGCCTGCTCCAGAAGTCCTCGCGCATCAGCCCGGTGTTGATCAATAGATCGCGGGTCTTCATCTGCGCCCGCCGAAACTGCAAAACTCAATGCCGTCAGTGAGGCGGTGGACGCCAGCAGAAGCCGGGGCCGCAGATTGTATTTTGCCGGGGTGATCCAGCCTTGATTATAATAAAGGGACATCAGGCATCCTCCATGACCAGATCGGCATGAGCCTCCTGGATTTCGGTCCAATCCACCTCGGTCAGATAACCCAGCGCCTTGGCGCGCTGAACAAAGCCTAGCGGAGATTTGGGTTGGGCGGCTAGTGCTGCATCCAGATCCGTTTTCTTGATGATGCGCTTCTGGACGAGAGCGCTCCCGAGCGCAGATTCATCCACAGCGTCCACGCCTTTTTGTTCGGTCAGTAATTGCGCATGGCTGAGCGCACCGCGCCGGACCAAGTGATCGCCCAGCCGGACCCAGTCCTTGCGCAGGCTGCGCCAGACGGCCGACACTTGCTCATCATCCAGAATGGACAGGCGTTCGAGCACACGGGCGGCACGGCGGTCGGTCTCCAGAACCTCCGGCTGATAGCCAAAACGGATGCCGAAGCTGACATCGCTCAGCGGTGCAACAGAGACTTTCAGGGACCGGCCCAGCTTGTGCCTCAAATCGGACAACTGGTTTTCGCTCAGTGGTTCACCCACAGCGATTTGCAAGCTGCGGCCATCCCGCGCCATTGGAAAAGCACCATATTTGGCGGCAAGGTCACGCGGGAATAGCTTCAAGACCTCTGGTTTTATGTCTAGCGGATCCAGCATAATGCGTTCCAGGCCTTTATGCTCGGCAACGGCATCCGCCAGCTGATCATCATTTATGTCTCCGAGATCGAGCAGAAGAAGCCCCAGCGGGCGGTATTCATCCTCTTGCAGCGCAAGCGCGCGTTGCAGCCCACGCTCATCAATGGCGCCCCAGTAGATCAGCGCGTCGCCCAAGCGGCCTCCTTCGCCCTGTCCCAGCTCAGCCATAGAGGGATAGGCGTGGGCGGTCTTGTCCCAGGTGATACGGTTTCCGCTGATGACGTGCCAGAGATAACGGCGCGCGGCGCGCATGGAGGCGAGATAGCCAATATAATTGCCCCACACCATTCGAACGGGAGCGAGGATCGCGTATTTCAGCCCGTGTGCAGCGCCGGTAAAAATGAGGCGGTGGACAACGCGATTTACAAGGAAGACGAAGTTGATCAGCACAATCGACCAGACCCAGCTGTCGGGGTCGATCAGTGGCGGTAATCCGCCTGCTTGCGGAAAGAGCGTCGAGATCAGCCAATACAATGCCCATTGCAGAAGAATGGCATAGGCCAGCATACCCGTCGGGGCGGTCCAGATGGCTTTCCTGTCGCGATAGAGGAAATAGCGATGGGAGGCCGGGCCGATCCAGCCCAGCTGCTTCCAGCCGAGATAGGATATGCCCAGCATCCAGCGGGATTTCTGACGTACGGACACTTTCACACTGTCCGGGAAAAACTCACGCGTACAGACCAGTTCGCGGCGGTATTTTTGAACATCCCGATTGGCAAACCAGGCCTTGCGCGTAGCATAGGGCATACGCACCCAGTAGCGCACGAACCTGGATTTCAGACCGGCTTCATAAAAGCGGTGGCCAATATCATAATCCTCTGTCAACGAATCCACATTGAAAGGCTGGTTATGGCGCTCCTTACACAGGAGCGCGATCGCATCGCGGCTGAAGGCAGTGGCGACACCGGCCGAAGGGACCAGATCTGTCATGTGCGAGCGGGCAATGAGATCCTTGCCATGCCATTCAGCAAACTCGTCCATGTAGTGACATGCCGTCAGCGCAGTCCATTTACGCGGCATGGACAAGACTGGTAATTGCAGCATATCGGCGTGGTCGAGATAGGCATTGATCACCTTGAAGGACATGGGATGAATAACATCTTCCGAGTCCTGCATCAGAATGCCGTCAAAGCGTTCACCCAGCTCTTCTTCGCGCTTGACGATCCCGGCAATCATCCAGTTGAGATTGTCCGCCTTACAGGTCGGACCATTGTGACCGACAAAGGCGATGTTGATGCCGTCATTCTGGCGGACGATACGATTGACCTCGTCGATGGTTTCCTGATCGTTGGGATAGACGCCGACAAAAATCTCGTAATTGCGATAATCCATGGTCTTGAGCGTATTGACCAGCATGCGGCCAATCACGTCTGCTTCGTGCCAGGCTGGTACCATGACGGCGAGTTTTTTCTGCTCCATTTCATGAAGCTGCTTCATGGAGGGCACATAGCGGAAGGGCCGGGTTGCAAT
Organism: Rhodobacterales bacterium CG15_BIG_FIL_POST_REV_8_21_14_020_59_13; assembly: GCA_002783385.1. Taxonomy (GTDB): domain Bacteria; phylum Pseudomonadota; class Alphaproteobacteria; order Caulobacterales; family Maricaulaceae; genus Hyphobacterium. The sequence goes on from PFFX01000166.1 coordinate 28,397, forward strand.
GCGTTGTGCCGTCAAGACCCAATAATAGAGGTCCAGAAAGGCGTCATCGACCGATGAGATAAAGATGGCGATGGCGGCATAAACCGTCAGGCCGCTCAATATCGTCCAGTAAATACGGATCGCCTCGCCCGAAAGCAGACTGGCGAGCACGGTTTCACTCCATGCCGCAAGGCCCGCATCGGCTGAGGCGATGTGCGCGAGGGAGGGATCGAACCCTTCCATCAGCTGGCCTGCCGCAATTCTTTGCCTGCCGGCAGCTTCCTGGCGAGAATGCCGGTGATGCGCTGACTGGCCTTGCCATCGCCAAACGGGTTTTTGCGGCTTGCCATTCTGCCGTGAGCGTGGGCCTGCGTGAGCAGAATCGATGCTTCGCGGACGATGACAGCGGGGTCTGTGCCCACCAGTTTGGCTACGCCCGCGTCGATCGCCTCCTGGCGTTCAGTGGTCTCGCGCAGGACCAGCACCGGCACATCAAAGCTAGGCGCTTCTTCCTGAACACCGCCGGAATCCGACAGGACGAGATGGCTGGCTTTCAGAACCGCGATGAATTCGGGATAGGCGAGTGGCGCAATCACATGAATGCGATCAGTCGCGCCCAGCATGGCCTCGACTGTCTCCCGGACCCGCGGATTGGAGTGAGCCGGAAATATGATGCGAATATCCCGATGAAGCCGGATGAGTTCCAGCGCGGCCCGGCAAATACCAGCGATACCCTCGCCCCAGCTTTCGCGACGGTGAGCGGTCAACAGAATGATCCGTTCGCCCGGCTTGACCTGATCCAGAATCGCCGGTGCGCTAACGTGGTCAGCCATATCGAGTACGGTGTCGATTATGGTGTTGCCGGTGACCCAGATCTGTCGGGGACGCACGCCATCCAGCCGCAGGTTTTTCTCGGCGAGACGTGTCGGCGCGAAGTGAAAATCAGCAATCGGCGCGATCAGCCTGCGAAAGCTTTCCTCGGGGAATGGATTATTGGTGTCGCCACTGCGAAGACCTGCCTCGACATGACCTACCGGGACCTTGTTCAGATGCGCCGCAAGCGCACCGGAATACGCGGTGGCCGTATCGCCTTGAACAAGCACAGCACGCGGATGATGCTTTTCAATCCAGCGGCCAAGTTGATAAAGTAGGCCTGCAGACAGGTTGGTCAGCGAACAGGGATCCCATCCGCCACTCAGGGTAAAGGCTGGCGTGATATCGACAGCATCCAGCGCCTGTTTTGCCAGATCGCCATGTTGTCCCGTAGCGATCCAGACCGGCTCAAGCGCCGTTTTTTTCAAACTCCGGAAAACCGGCGCGAGCTTTAAAATCTCGGGCCGTGTCCCAGCAATAATTGCGATTCCCATCATCGCCCCCCAGTGCGATTGGCGGGCAAGCCCGCCGGAAATCCCTCGCACCGGGAAAGTCGCTTTGAATCAGGGAGTAATAACCACCGCTAAAAGGCGATTCCGGGACAGAAAAGACAAAACCGCCCCGATTGGGGCGGTTAAGTGTCTATTAAGACCAATGCAGGCGATCAGGAGGCAGTTCTATTCATCCTGCATTCGGAATTCGACATTTGAGTCGGCTGCGAGCCAGACGATGGCAGCCCAAGCCGCGATATTTTGAGCGAGTTCATCCGGATCGATCTTGTCGAATGTGTCATCCGGGGTGTGGTGTAGATTGAAGTAATCCGTGCCGTCCTGGGTCAGCCGGAAGACAGGCGTGCCCTGCATGGCGAGGGGGATGATGTCCGGGCCGCCACTCCGATCGGCGCGTTCACCGCGGATGATCCCCAGTGGGGCTATGATACGGTGGGCTTCATCAAGGAAAACCGTTCCTTCGTCACTGGTGCCGGATGTCAGTGACCAGACGCGTCCTGCGCCAAAATCTGATTCTGAGGCTAGGACAATATTTTCTACGTCATCGGTATTCTGTTGCGCGTAGGCAAAAGCGCCCAGCAAACCGACCTCTTCTGCCCCAAACAAAACGACGCGAATGGTGCGGCGTGGCGCGCGCGGCAATTGACTGATCAAATGTGCGGCACCGGTGACAATTCCAACGCCAGCACCATCGTCAATCGCGCCTGTGGCTTCGTCCCAGCTGTCCAGATGCGCCCCGATCAGGACGACTTCGTCCGGCAGTTCACGGCCCGGGATTTCAGCTATGACATTTCCGGACTGACGCATGCCCCTCCATCCGGATACAACCGAGAGATGCGCAGTCAACGTTTCACCGGATTCATGAATGCGCTCGATCTGATCGGCATCCGGTCCCGAGACTGCAACCGCCGGGATGGAGGATCTGACACGGCGTTCGGTGTAATCGGGATGTTCGGCGTTCAGATAGTCGATGACCGCCTGCGAATGAGTGCCGGAAGCGACTGAAGATGCGCTAGGTGTGCTGACCATTCCAGTGTGGGGAAAGCGGTGGCTGTCCGTTCCAACCGAACGGATAATGACGGCAGCAGCCCCGCGGGCCTCTGCCTCAAGCCAAGCGAAGCGACGCTTCTCGTTAGCCGGGCCATAACCGGCCCCGGTTTGGGTCGAAATCATGCGGTCATTGACATAGACAATGTGGTCTTCCAATGCCCCGTCATCAGGTGACTCCCGCAAAGAATCGAAACTGTCAAAAAAAGCAATTTCCCGTTCCAGACCATTTTGCGGCGTTGCGGCCGAGCCCCCAAGGGCAGAAGCGAAAAGATTTTGCGGGAAAGGCTCAACGATGCGCAATTCAATATCGCCGCGATCCCAATACGGCATCTCGAATGGCTCGATCCGGACATTTTCAAAACCCAGACCGGTGAACATCTGCACGGCCCAATCACGGGCGCGGGCTTCCTGTCCGGATCCGCCGAGTCGCGGGCCAACTTCGGTTGTAAGCGATCTGACGATCTCATACCCGGTGTCAGACTCCAGACCGCGCTCCATTAGCTCGCGCGCCGTATCCGCCGCGTCCTCGCTGATCAGATCGCCGCTCAGAGCGGCTGCGTTGGCAGACATGATGAGGCAGGCGGCACTGGCGATGCGTATAAACATGCTGGATATCTCCCCTTTTACGTGGACCGTACTGGAAGCTAGCCCGCCTCCCGGCCCCTCTCAAGGCGCCCGCTCAGACACGGGGGATCAGCTCCGGGTGCAAAAACGGGAGAAGCACCCTATATTCGCAGAGGGTAAAGGGAGCAGCACTTCATGATTGAAATGACGATTTCCGGACGCGCACGGGATTTGGGCGGATTTTCTGTACGCCGCCTTATCCCGGCCGCCAAGAAGCGGCTTGTTGGGCCGTTCATCTTCTTTGATCATCTTGGTCCTGCGGAATTCGGACCCGGAAACGGTATTGATGTTCGCCCCCATCCGCATATCGGTCTTGCGACAGTGACCTATCTTTTCGAGGGCGAGTTGGATCACCGCGACACGCTTGGTATTCATCAACCCATCAAACCCGGTGATGTGAACTGGATGACCGCAGGGAAGGGCATCGTTCACTCCGAGCGGACCGGAGGTGAAGCGCGCGCTGCCGGCCACAACATTCATGGCATCCAGACATGGGTTGCCCTGCCGGTCGAAGATGAAGAGACAGACCCGTCCTTTCATCACCACAAGGCCCATGAATTGCCGGAAATCGAAATGGATGGCGTGAAGATGCACCTCATTCTAGGTTCGGCTTATGGTGAAATCTCGCCGGTGAAGGTGTTTTCTCCCATTTTCTATCTACATGCCGAAACAGAGGAAGGGTCGGTGTTCAAACTGACCGATGAACATGCCGAGCGCGCCGTTTATGTCGTCTCCGGTGAAATCGAGATTGATGGCCGTCTTTTTGGTGAGGGCGAGATGATCATTCTGGACGACGAGGCGCAAATCGGCATCCGGACGATATCCGATGCGCGTTTGATGATGTTCGGTGGTGCCCATCTGCCCGGTGACCGGCATATATTCTGGAATTTTGTTTCGAGCCGGATAGACCGGATCGAGCAGGCAAAAACAGACTGGAAAGCCTCCGCGGACGCCGGATTTGAAAACAGCATCTTTATTCTGCCCCCGGAAGAATCAGAACACATCCCCCTGCCGGAGTCATAATTCGTTACTTGGCCATGCACTTGCATTGGGAGAATGGACTTGATGCAAAGCGTCCTGTCGCTTAGTGAATACGTTTATCCGGCGATCGTGAGCGAAAGATCGGATCATGCCGCTGTAGGGGCAGCATCCAGAAACCGGGGGATTTCATGTTCGAACAGGCGAATGATCGCGATATAGGTGTTCTGGCGCATCTGGGGTTGTCCCGTGCCGGATCACTAAGTCATAATTGGACTGAAGCAGCGCTTTATGAGGAGGCTGTCCGCCGCGGCGAAGGCGAAGTGGCGAGAGGCGGCGCACTGGTTGTCAAAACCGGCCAGCACACAGGCCGATCCGCAAACGACAAATTCACGGTTCGGGACGAAACCACGGAAGACACGGTCTGGTGGAAAACGAATGCGTCAATCACGTCTGATCAGTTCACCGCGATCTGGGACGATTTCAAAACCCATATGGCTGGAAGAGAATTATTCGTTCAGGACCTCTTCGGCGGTGCCGACCTGGATCACCGTCTGCCGGTTCGCATTGTCACCGAGTTGGCCTGGCATTCGCTCTGCATCCGCCATTTACTGCGCCGCCCCGAAGCCAGCGAGCTTGACGGATTTGACCCGGAATTCACGATCATCAACCTGCCGAGCTTCAAGGCCGATCCCGAACGACATGGCTGCCGCAGCGAAACGGTGATCGCCGTCGATTTCACACGCAAAATGGTTCTGATAGGTGGCACCTCCTATGCCGGTGAGACCAAGAAATCGGTTTTCACCATTCTGAATTATCTGCTGCCCGCCAAGGGCATCATGCCGATGCACTGCTCAGTGAATACCGACGGGGAGAATGCCGCCATCTTCTTTGGCCTGTCCGGGACGGGAAAAACGACCCTTTCTGCCGACGCCAGCCGCACGCTGGTCGGCGATGACGAGCATGGCTGGTCAGAAAACGGGCTCTTCAATTTTGAAGGCGGGTGTTACGCCAAGATGATCCGTCTGTGCCCTGACGCCGAGCCTGAAATTTTCGCCACCACACAACAATGGGGCACGGTGCTGGAAAATGTGGTGATGGACCCGGTGACGCGTGAGCTGGACCTGGATGATGCCAGGCTGGCGGAAAACAGCCGCGGAGCCTATCCGATTGATGCTATCCCCAATGCGTCTGATACGGGCCGCTGTGGTCAACCGAAAAACCTGATCATGCTGACCTGTGATGCCTTTGGCATCATGCCGCCGATCGCCAAGCTGACGCCGGCGCAAGCCATGTATCACTTCCTCTCCGGCTATACGGCGAAAGTTGCCGGCACGGAAAAGGGCGTGACCGAGCCGGCTGCAACCTTCTCCGCCTGTTTCGGTGCGCCTTTCATGCCGCGTCACCCGGCGGAATACGGAGCACTGTTGCGCGAATTGATCGCAGAGCATGGCGTTGATTGCTGGCTGGTGAATACGGGCTGGACCGGCGGCGCGTATGGCGAAGGCCGGCGTATGCCGATCAAGGCAACCCGCGCCCTGCTGAATGCGGCACTTGATGGATCGCTCAACACTACGACCTTCCGCGAGGACCCGAATTTCGGTTTCATGGTGCCGACCATCGTCCCCGGCGTGGAGAGCGGCATTCTGGATCCGCGCTCAACCTGGACCAATCCGGGCGCCTATGATGTGCAAGCGGCCAGACTTGCTGATATGTTCATCGCCAACTTCACAAAGTTTGAGGATCACGTCGCCCCCTACGTCCGTGCTGCCGCGCCACGTCAGGCCGAAGCGCGCGTGGCCGTCGCAGAATAAGCCATAGCCCTTTCACTGACGTTTAAGCCCCGGTGTCTTCAAGGTGCCGGGGTTTTTCTTTGGTGTTTATGTGTGTTGGCTTTGTGCCTTATGTCCCGCCAGAGGCTGTTAGCGCTCACCTGAAAAGCATGCCGCCCTGGAAGGCGGATGTCTTTGCTGACCTCAACTCCAGCGCAAGGCGCCGGTTGAGAATGGCCAGAGACGGCTCGCCGGACACGCCGTCGAGAAGCTTCTTCTTGCACCGCTTGCAGCGCAAACGCCGGGCGACCTCATAACGGGTCCAGTATTTGGCTTCATCAAATGCCGTGAGCAGTGCTGCGGGAGAAACGCTTGCCCGATATCCGCATGAAAAACAGGTCGCAACGAAGCGGTAACCGTCCGCCAGATCCATGAGTTGAAGCTCTGCCATCAGTGAAAGTCCGACGTATCAAAGTCGCGGAAATCCGGTATGCGCGTATAGGCAATTTTCGCTCCCGCATATTCACCGGGAGGCGGCATCAAGGGGCCGACCGAAACCAGCTGCCGGTCATAGCGGTCATTAAGCGTATCTATGGCCCTGGTGATAGCTTCCCATTTCTGCCGCCGGTCCGCATCATCCAGAAACAGGTTCAGCTGCCGTGTGCCTTTCCATAAATCAAGGAAAGCACAGCGTATCCGTACCACAACGCTATTATGCGGCAGTTCCTGCCTTGCCCTGGCCCATAACGCATTCAACCCCGCCAGACAGGCTTGGTCATCATTGACAATGGGGAGCGTTTTTTCACGTCCCCAATGGCCAGCACGGCACGATAGTCCAAGCCAGATCTTTCCGGCCCTGAAACCTTCTGCGCGCATGCGTCTTGATGCTTTCAGAATCAGAAAAGTCGAATAATTCATGGCCTTGTCCAGCGTTCTATGATTCGGGGGCAAAACCCGGCCATGCCCGAACATACGCCGCTGTGTGTCCTCGCCGGGAACGTCATATCCATGAAGAAGATACCAGAAGCGCTCACCTGCAATCGAGCCCCATATGTTTCGTAACTGCTTTGGTTGTGAGTTCCACAGATCTTTCATATCTGAGAGCCCGGCCCTGATCAGCCGTTTTTCCATCCGTGATCCGATTCCGGCCACGTCTGCGAACGGCATGTCCAGAAGTCCGCCCGGCATGGCGTCAGGATACAGAATGGTCACGCCATTCGGTTTTTCCCATTTGCAGATCAGCTTTGCCAGATGCCGGTTCGGCGCGATCCCGATCGAGCCCGTAATGTAAGAGCCAATATTGTCGCGAAGCGACCGCTTGATCTGTTCACTCAGTACTTCCGGCTCCTTCCGCCACATGGGCGATACGCCGCACGACATTTCGTCGATTGAACAAATGCCGGTGACCGGCGTGCTCTGATTGATGGCAGACCGGAGCGCATGGTGAGCCCGCACATAAAGCTCGGGCGTCTGTCTCTGGAATATGATGTCAGGGCAGAGTTCCCGGGCTTCGGTCAATGGCGTCCCGGTCCTGACCCCTGCGGCCTTGGCTTCCCGTGAAACCGCGATGCAGATCGTATGCTCCGTGCCGGAGAAAGGAATAACGCCCACGGGCCGGTCTCTCAGGCCAGGCCGGGCCTGCTGTTCCACGGACGCAAAAAAATTGTCGAAGTCGATGTAAAGCTGCTCGACCTGCTCCGGCTTGCGCATTTTGTTCTCCAGAAAACGAGAGAACAAATGACGAACATTTCAGCCCGCGTCAAGCAACCAGAGAGATTGCAGAACCGTGGTGAGCGGACCGGTACGAAACAGGGGCGGCGAAGGCAAGATGATGGTTAGCCAATAGGCTTCCAAATTTTTCCGTTCAAGATCGAGCAAAAAAAAAGCCCGCCAACTCATTGAGTTAACGGGCTTTATTGGGTGCGGGAGCAGGATTTGAACCTGCGACCTTCAGGTTATGAGCCTGACGAGCTACCGGACTGCTCCATCCCGCGTCAAAAACCACGCCCTTCAAGGGCGGGAGGGCGTATCTAGGCCATGACAGAGGGGGATGCAAGACCCGTTACACTACCATGACAGCTTGGCGGCTGCTTTTCTCTCGCCTATGCAGAACGCATGACAATATCCGATACCCAGACTTGGGGTGCGGCGGCCCCCTCCGGCCTGTTCCGGACCTTTCTCGAGCAGGCATGTGCGCGCAACAGCAAGACCTGGTCGCGCATGGCGAGCTGGTTTGCACCGGAAGCCGTGGATGTTGAACGGCTTGGTTTCCGGGCGCGATTGCACCCGAGGGACAATCTGTCGGAAAAGCGGATCCTGTACACGCCGGGGCGATTTGATCCGGTGGAGCTGGCATATCTGTCGTCCCTCATCGGAGCGGACTTTACCTTTGTCGATCTGGGGGCCAATTGCGGCGGCTACACGCTGCACCTGGCGGCGAAAGCGCCCGCCAGTGCGCGCTTTTTCGCGATCGAGGCACAGCCGGAAATGGCCCGGCGTTTCCGCTTCAATCTGGAGGCCAATGCCTTCGCCGCAAACCTCCAGCTTGATGAAGTGGCCATTTCGGATATTCGGGGGGATATCACCTTCACGATCAATACGCATAATCGGGGCGAAAGCGGCCTGGAGGGCCAAGGTGAAAGCATCCGGGTGCCTGCTCTGCCGCTGGCCGATTATCTGGCTGAACGGTCAATTGAACGCCTTGATGCCATGAAGATTGATGTTGAAGGTCTGGAACATCGCATATTGACGCCTTTTTTCACGTCTGCGCCTAAATCCTGCTGGCCGAAATGCCTGATCGTAGAACAGCTTTTTGCGACACCGGAAAAAGACCCCGTAGCACTGGCCGTTTCGCTCGGATATCGCGTAGAGCGCGATCTGGGCCGCAATGTA
>PFFX01000074.1:0-3345 GCA_002783385.1 Rhodobacterales bacterium CG15_BIG_FIL_POST_REV_8_21_14_020_59_13
ATGAGGGCTTGCTGGCGCTGCAACTCGGCCTCTGCGGCTTCGACGTCTTCCAGACTGCGTGCGGTTTCCTGCAATATTTCGTCGCGCCCGTCGGCATTTACCCGCATCGCCATGGCCTGCGCTTCGGCGATGGCCTGACGGGAAGCGGTCAGCGCGTCCCGCGTGGCTTCAAACTCGGCGACGGCACGTTCCTGCTCTTCGCGGATCAATTCCAGCCGTATGACATTACCACCACGGCGGTTTGCGTCCGGGGCCACGATGACACGGCCGCGGCTCATGGTTAAGGTGAGGCTCTCTTGTGCATTGCCAGCTGTCTCGGTCATAGGCCGTTCGATGCAATCGGCCAGCTCCAGACCTTCAGGCAGGCGGCTTTCAGCATCCCGGCAGGCATTCTGCACAGTGGCGGGGGTCAGGCCGCGGACATCGATCAGCACCGTGCCGGCAAAACGTGCGCCGCTCAGATTGGCGCCTTCGAAATCGGCTTCAATCAGTTGCGCGCCGCTCAGATCGACCCCGCGCAGATCGGCACCGGAAAACCGCACCGCATGGCCTTGCACGCCGCGCAGAATAGCGCCCGGAATACGAGCCTGAGAGAAATCCGCATCGGTCAGTGTCGCATCATCAAAGCGGGCATTGAACAGGCGCGCGGATGTCAAATTCGCCCCGCTGAGGTCCGCCTCCACAAAATTGGCAAGGATCATCAGTGAATGCGACAGGTCAGCGCCGGTCAGATCAGAGGCATGGAAGCGGACTCGCTCACCCCGCGTTCGCGTAAAAACGGCTCCTTGCAGGGATGAGCCGTGAAAGAGCACACCGGACAGGCGCGCACGGGTGAAATCGGTGCGGTTGAGCTGTGACCCCATGAACCGCGTTTCGACGATCACGGACTGGTTCAGATTGGTGTCGTCGAGATTGGCCTCTATAAACAGGGCGCCCAGTATTTCGGCACCATAGAGGTTTTCCCGGGCCAGCTCACAGCTGCGGCATTCACCGGAAATGGTGATGGTTCTGTGCGGGTGGGTGTCGCCTGCGACCGCACTGCCCGTCAGAAAGCCGAATCCGGCCAAGATATAAAAAGCAAATATTTTCACGGCATCAGCCACTAGAACAATTCCGGGAAATATTCGACTTAAATCGCTGTAAGCCGCCGGTCAGACAGTGTTCAGCAAACAGGTATGCGCAGGCCAGCGGGCAGGCGCGTTTCCTGATCACCGCAGGCTGTATCGAGCTGTTCCTGGGTCAGGCCGCGAGCCGTTTCCATTTCCGCCCCTGAAAGGATAGCTCCAACCAGACCGGCACCGGAAAAGTCCGTGCTGCCAAAATAGGCGCCGACCAGATTGGCATCGCGAAGATTGGCATGCGCAAAGCTGGCCCCTGTAAACCGCCCGCCAAACAGATCGGCGACAGACAGATCGGCACCGCTCAGATTGGCACCGTTCATGGTCACCAGGCTGAGATTGGCCTGTCGCAATCGTGAGCCGGACAGGTTCACATTGGGCAGATCGCGATAGGAGAGGTCGGCCTGAAACAGGTTGCATCCCGTACAGGAAGCGCCGGATTGAACGCGGGCAATCTCACCAGCGCTCTGGGCCAGGGCAGACGGGGTCAAAATCATCAATGTAGCCGCAAGAATCGCGAGACGTTTCATTCTGGATCGCTCCCTTCAGAAATTCCCCTGAGACGTGCAAGCGCGATGCCGCACTCACTTTTTTCATTATTAGCGGATTTCGTTGAGTTAATCCTTAATCCGTGCCATTTCACCGCGCAGGGAGACAATATGATCCACTTTCATCAAGCGTTGCAGCGCCGGAATGTGTTCCGGATATCTGCCTGTTGCGGACAGCGTTTTATCGTTGAAGGTCTGGCAACGTGATCGGACCGTTTCTGCATGAACTCAAGCGCCGGAATGTCTTCCGGATCGTCGCTGGATACCTGGCCGTCGCATGGGTCACGTTCGAGGTTGTGCAGGGCGTTGAAAGCGCTGCCGGATTTCCCACATGGGCTGATAGCGTAGCCTTGATCGTCCTGGTGGCGGCTTTCCCTGTTGTGGTATTCGTCGCCTGGACGTTTGAACTGACGTCCGAGGGTATCAAGGCCACCCGCCGTCTCGATGCTAGCGAAGCCGATGCATTGCCGCCACCACGACTGGCGGATTTTGCCATCATGGGCACGATCGTCTTTTTTGCCGGCCTACTCGCCTGGCAACCGATCAGAAACACCATCAGGACAGGCGCGCCACCACTGGCGCGCGATGATGGCGAGGTCAATATCGTAACCCCGGCGGGTGGTGTATCCGGCAGCGTGGAAACGCAGATACAGACGGCCATACCAAACGAGCTCTCCGTAGCCGTTCTGCCTTTTCTGCCCTTCACCGACGACCGCAATGACGCCTATTTCGCGGATGGCCTGACCGAAGAAATCCTTAATTCATTGGCCGCCCTTCCGGACTTGCGGGTCACATCCCGGACTTCCGCCTTCCAGTTTCGCGGCCGCGATCTGCCGTCGATTCCCGAAATCGCGCAGAGCTTGGGTGTTGCCCATGTTATGGAAGGATCGGTTCGCCGGTCAGGCGATCAGGCCCGCATCACGGTTCAGCTGATCCGCGCGTCCGATGATGTCCATCTTTGGTCCCAGACCTATGACCGCGCGATGGAGGATGTTTTCCAGATACAGGAGGATGTCGCCGAGAATGTCGCGGCGGTGCTGAATGTTGTGCTCAGCGAGGAAAGCCGCCGCCAGATGCGCAATGCCGGTACCCGCAATATTGATGCCTTCATCGCCTTTCAACAGGGACAGGCCCTGTGGGACAGGGCGCATGATGAGGGCGATACCAACGGGCTTCTCGAACAGGCTGATGCGCTTTTCGCGCGCGCGACAGAACTCGCGCCGGATTTCTCCGAGGCCTACCTTCTTCAGAGTGACTGGTATGCGCACCAGCTGAGTGAGGGGGCGATGGCCGATAATACCGAGGCGCGCGAACAGGTGCGAATACGTCAGGGTGAATTGCTTCAGCTTGCATACGACACAGCTTCAAGTGACACGCGGCGTGCCATTGTTTCTGCAAACGAAATTCTGTTTTCTGAAGACTGGACCTATGCCCGGCAGACGTTGGAGCAGGCGATCACATCGGACATCTGCGCGCATGACAACTGGACCCAGGACTTTGTCTATCTTTACGGCAATCTGGATCAGCGCCTCACCTATGCAGAGAGACTGGTTGAATGCGATCCGCTCAATCCGCTGATCCGGCTGTTTTATGGCAACGCATTGATCGTGCGTGGCGATTACGAGGACGCGCTGGACTGGGCCGCCGATCTGGCAGAACGTGGCATGGCTTACGAAGCC
>PFFX01000074.1:3352-3924 GCA_002783385.1 Rhodobacterales bacterium CG15_BIG_FIL_POST_REV_8_21_14_020_59_13
TTGGCTTTGATGCACTGTTGGGCCTTGGCCGGCTCGAGGAGGCCGAGGCATTACTGCAGCCTCACTGGGAATGGGAATCCATCCGCCTGGCAGCACGGCGCGGGGGTGAGGTAGCCCGCGAGGTGATTGAACCCTTCGTGACCGAAGACGTGGACGGGTTAAACCTCGTTCTGCGGGCATGGATGGGCGATATGGAAGCCGCCAACGCCATGGCCGCCGAAATCGACGCGCGGCCCTATGGCTATCTTGATCTGATGACGGCCATTGATACCTGCCGCTGTGGCGCGCCCTTTGACCGGAGCGCTGTTCCGGATTTTTCACGCCGGCTGCAACAGGCCAGTTTCGAATGGCCACCGCGGGGAGATCTGGGCTTTCCGCTCGTGGGGACGCAGGGCTGAATCAAAAGAGCCGCGCTTTGCACCGCGGCTCTTTAGTTTGATCAGCTGATTTTGGTCAGGCTGGCATATAATAGTCATTGACCGTTTGCCGGATGGTCGGATCCGCAAAATCCGGCCAATTGTCTTTGGCAAATCCCGGTGCGCTTTCCAGGCGTTTCTTGTCGACATTCAGAA
>PFFX01000074.1:3942-4123 GCA_002783385.1 Rhodobacterales bacterium CG15_BIG_FIL_POST_REV_8_21_14_020_59_13
CCATGCGCTTGTTCTCGCGGTCAGTTGCGAGGCGCTCAAACGGCACTGCAAAATACTTGTCGCCCAAGCCGAGAATTCCACCGAAGGAAAGTACCGCATAGACCACGCGGCCATCTTCAGGATCAACCATCAAATCCTTGATTTCGCCCAGACTCTCACCCGACGCATTTACCACATTGTC
>PFFX01000074.1:4193-5648 GCA_002783385.1 Rhodobacterales bacterium CG15_BIG_FIL_POST_REV_8_21_14_020_59_13
GGCACCGCGCTGATACTCAGAACAACGCCGGTTCGATACACATGTTCCGCGCGCGGCCTGCTATTTGCCGATAATCCGGTGCAGGGAAACGGAAAATCCCTTGTCTTTCTGACGGGAAGTAAAAGACAGCAGGAGGAGTGCGCTGCCGCTGGAATAAGGGGTCTCAGCTTCCGCTGCCGCTTTTCTTGACCCATCCGCACGCCTGACAATCCAGCGTGCCGTCATTCAGGCGCGCCACTGTGAAATGCCCGCATTCCGGGCAGGGATCACCATCATAGCTGTCGGGCGGCAATATCTCGCTGCTGGCCTGGCCTGTCTGGCGCTCGCCGGCCTTGGCCTTTCGCATGTCTGCGGTGAGCATCACCACATTGTCAGGCAATTGCCCGCGCGAGAAACCCTTGGAAATATAACGCAGCGCGTCTTCCTGGACGATTTTCTCTTTCGCAACACCCCGGCCGATGCCGCCAGACAGATCCGGTTGCACTTCGGCCAGGTCATCGCGCCCCAGATAAGAGACCGCCAGCTCGCGGAAGAGATAGTCGAGAATGGAGGTGGCATGACGGATGGAGTCATTGCCTTCGACTTCGCCTGCCGGCTCGAACCGTGTGAAGACGAAGGCATCGACGAATTCTTCCAGCGGCACACCATATTGCAGCGCGATGGAGATGGCGATGGCGAAATTGTTCATCAGTGACCGGAAGGCAGCCCCTTCCTTGTGCATGTCGATGAAAATCTCGCCCAGCTCTCCACTGTCGAACTCGCCCGTGTGCAGATAGACTTTATGACCGCCAACCGTTGCTTTCTGGATATAGCCTTTGCGGCGGTCTGGCATTTTGCAGCGGTTGACCGGTTTTTCGACCATCTTCTCGATAATCCGTTCAACGATGCGTTCCTCGCCGGGTTCCAGATCGTCGCCGATGCTGTCCAGAAGCGCCGTCAGCCCCGTGCCCTGACGCTCGATTTTCACTGCGGACAAACCGGCCTTGCCCGCCTGACGCATCAGCCGTGCAGCCTGATCAGGACCGGCATCAGACGGCAGCATCAGATGCGCCGGTGCCGGGCCGTTAATCATCGCTTCCAGCTTTTCCGCTAGCGTGATCACGGCGTCCGGTGCCGGGCGGGCAAAGGCGGTCATCGCGCCCTTGTCAGTCATGCCGAGGCCCAGCGCCTTCAGGCCTGAAATCACACAGGGGCGCAGTTCGCGCCCGGAGGCGGTCTGCACCAGAACATCGTTCAGCGGCGCAATGCCGAGCGAATCCGCTTCCATCAACCGCGCGATTTCACCTTCGGGCTCGAGCGCGGCAATCACAATGCGGTCACCGGCAGCAGTCATGGCCGCCACTGCTATGTCTTCCGCCAGCTTACGGGCATCCTCACTGTCATAGGGCAGGCCGGCCTGGGCAAACAGGGCCGCAAAGCCGGTCAGTGAAATTGTCCCGGCAGATGCTGACTTTC
>PFFX01000074.1:5657-12757 GCA_002783385.1 Rhodobacterales bacterium CG15_BIG_FIL_POST_REV_8_21_14_020_59_13
CGCGCAGCGCCTCGGCCCACAGGCGAACCGTTTTGCTAATGGTGTCCGCATTGGTCCCGAAAGCCGGCAGGTTCAGATACAGCACCGGTCCCGGAGCGGGGCGGGCATCGGCAAAGCGGAAATCCGGCGCGCCGAAACTCCAGACCGATTGCGCAATCTCCATCCACCAGCTGCGGGCGGCTTTCCCGATACCGTCATGGAAGACCCATGATGCATCCCCGGCTTCAGCGTCCAGCAAGGCGGCTGGAATGTGCAAAATTGGCATTTCAGGCTCATGGACAGGCGCAAATCCCAGATCGGGCTCGTCAAACTCGCCCTGACGCGCCAGCGCCAGCGAATGCTCTATCGCTTCATCCGGCGCGCCGTCGCGTCTGGCGGCCTGCAGGGCGCGCTTCAGTGCCGGGTTATGCGCCGGGTCGAGGCAGTCATCAATTTCTCCCGCGCATTGGGCCACGGCAGTACCAATGGCCATCAGCCGGTCTCGCAGCACGCGTGCGCCGACATCGCTGACGGCGGCTTTTAAACGGCGATTGCTGATATCATGGGCGAGTGACCGTGCTTCGCCGCTCTCTGCGGCAATGGCAACACTGTCTTCGACCCGCGCTGCCGCCGGAAGGGCATCGCCATAGGCGATGTCGACACCAGCATGACGCCATATGCCGGGTGAGGGCGAGATCCGCCGGGCGATCAGATCAGCTTTCAGAACTTCGAGTGTTTGCTCGTTCCTGGTTGGAGCGGCAAAGTGCGCGGCAATCCGCTGGATAATGGTTTCGGCATCGCGTTCAGGCGCGCGGACCTTGCCCTCTGCCACATGCTTGCGGAAAGCCTCAGGCCCCTTGGGGCCGGGCCGCACCCGGGTTTTTGCCGGGCGGTCGATGTCACAAAGGCTGACGAGGGCTGCCGCCGCGCTGACAGTCCAGTCTTCGGGCGCTCGGATCAACACCGCATCGCCGCCATCGGGATCCGCGATTTCAAAGGTGGTAAAAACCGGTGTCTTTGCCTTGGCCATAGCCGTCCCGCCGCGTCTGGAGAATCAGTTGTTTGCCGGTAAAGCATACGCGCCGCAGGCAAACTGCCCAACGGCCACACAGCGCACTGGACCAATCGGGTGTGGATAGGCATATTCCGCCGCGACTCTGACCTCTGAAGGAGCGCTTGATGCTCGGCTTTATCGGAAAACTCTTCGCCTGGTGGGATGATGCCACACCCGGCACCTATCTGACGCTGTTTGCCAAAGGCGCAAGCAAGGTCGGCGAGGACGAGTTCGGCAACAGGTATTTCGAGGAAAAGAAGGCCACCGGGTCTGACGGCCGTATCCGCCGCTATGTGGTGTATAACGGTTATGCCGATGCCAGCCGCGTTCCAATGGCCTGGCATGGCTGGTTGCATCACACCTTTCAGGACCCGCCCACGGGCGATGAACCCGCCTTTGCGTGGGAAAAGGGACATGAGCCTAACCTGACAGGTACGCTGCACGCCTACAAACCGTCCGGTTCGCTGTCGCGTGGTGGAAAGCGTCAGGCGAATAGTGCCGATTATGAAAGCTGGTCGCCTTAAGGGCGATCCGGCTCGACGTGGCCGCCGCTTCGCGGCATCATGATGGAATGACAGTGATCAAGCGTCTTCTCATTTGCGGTCTGTTAGTCTTGCCTCTGGCTTCGGCCTCGGCGCAGGAGCGGACGGAGCTGTCCAGCCTGCCGGGCAATGTTCTGGTCATGCGAGGCCTCGACAAGGTGACGGCCCGTACCGAGGATTTTGAAATCCGTATCGGTGAGGAATACCGCTTCGGTTCGCTGACCATCTTGCCGCGCTATTGCCGTGAGCGGCCGCCGGAAGAAACGCCGGAGATCTTTGTCTTCGTCGAAATCTTCGAGCACCGCCCTGACACCCGTGAAATCGATGAAGATAACGGGGACCGCATTTTCTCCGGCTGGATGTTCTCCTCGAATCCGGCGCTTAATCCGCTGGAACACCCGGTTTATGACGTCTGGCCGATCGACTGCAGAACGTAAGCACCGCTGGCACCGTCCGGCATTTTGAAGAAATCGGCGTCTTTTTCGACCGCACGGGCCAACCGTTCGCGATAGATTTCTGCAGGGACTTCACCGGTTCCAAATTGCGTCAGATGATCCGTCATGAATTGCGCATCCAGCAATTCAAATCCGCCCACTTTCAGCCGCGCCACCAGATGGACCAGAGCCACCTTTGAGGCATCGGTGACGCGTGAAAACATGCTTTCACCAAAAAACGCTGCACCGAGGGACACGCCGTAAAGCCCGCCGGCGAGTTGACCATCAATCCGGCATTCAACTGAGTGGCAGTGGCCCATACGATGCAGCTCTGTGTAGAGCCAGCGGATCGGCGTGTTGATCCAGGTGTCGCGCCGGTCAGGGGCAGGGGCCGCGCAGGCGTCCAGCACGGCAGCAAAGTCCTGGTTGAGGGTGAGGGTAAATCTGTCTTGCCGCACCGTGCGTTTCAGCCGCCTGGGAATATGAAATCCGTCCAACGGAATATTGGCGCGCACAGGCGGATCAATCAGATAGATTCGTGGATCATCAGCCGAATCCGCCATCGGGAATATGCCGGTGCGATAGCATTCCAGCAAGTCGCCCGGTCCGAAGCCCGGCATGGCCTAGCCCTTGGCGCGGCCGGCGAGCCAGATTTCCAGCCAGCGGATATGATAATCGCCCGATTTGAACGCTTCTTCTTCCAAGAGGGCCAGATGCAGGTCTTTGGTCGTCTTGATGCCGCCAATGACCATTTCCTCCAGCGACCGCTTCAGACGCAGCAGCGTTTCCTCGCGGGTCTTGCCGTGGACGATCAGCTTGCCGATCAGGCTGTCATAATAGGGCGGGATGGCATAGCCGGCATATAGTCCGCTATCGAGGCGCACACCGAGACCGCCCGGCGCATGAAATTCAGTGACCTTGCCCGGTGACGGTGCAAAGGTTTCCGGGTCTTCCGCATTGATGCGGCACTCAATCGCCCAGCCGTTGAAGCTGATATCCTCTTGCGTATAGCCCAGTGTCTCTCCCGCAGCGATACGGATTTGCTCACGCACCAGATCCAGCCCGGTAATGGCCTCCGTCACGGGGTGCTCCACCTGCAGCCGGGTATTCATTTCGATAAAATAGAATTCTCCGTTCTCGTAGAGATACTCCACCGTCCCGGCACCACGATAGCCGAAAGCGGCAACAGCATCGCGGGTGACACGGCCAATGCGCTCGCGGATTTCGGCATTCAGCGCAGGTGAGGGCGCTTCCTCGAGCACTTTCTGATGACGGCGTTGCAGCGAGCAGTCGCGCTCCCCTAGATGCACGACATTGCCATGCGTGTCGGCCAGTATTTGAATTTCGATATGGCGGGGCTGGCCCAGATATTTCTCGAGATAGACAGCGCCATCACCGAACGCGGCCTCAGCCTCGCGGGATGCCGTTTCAACAGCTTCGCGGAAATCCTGGGCAGTTTGCGCCACTTTCATGCCCCGTCCGCCGCCACCGGCAGCCGCTTTCACCAGTACCGGATAACCGATCTCGTCGGCGACCTTTTTGGCTTCATCAATATCTTTGATGCCGCCTTCAGAGCCGGGAACCACCGGAATACCGGCCTCCTTGACCGCCTGCTTTGCGGCGATTTTGTCGCCCATCAACCGGATATGGTCTGGCGTCGGGCCGATAAAGACCAGGCCGTGCGCTTCCACGATCTCGGCAAAGCGGGCGTTTTCAGACAGGAAGCCATAGCCGGGATGGACAGCCTGTGCGCCGGTGATCTCGCACGCGGCGATGATCTGCGGAATGTTGAGATAGGATTGCGACGCCGGAGCGGGACCCACACAAACGCTTTCGTCAGCAAGCCGCACATGCATCGCCTCGCTATCGGCTTCCGAATGGATGGCGACAGTCTTGATTCCCATTTCGCGGCAGGCGCGATGAACCCGGAGAGCGATCTCGCCGCGATTGGCGATGAGGATTTTTTCAAACATCAGGTCTCGCCGGTCAATCGATCACAAAGAGAGCTTCGCCAAACTCGACCGGCTGGCCATCATCGACCAACATGGAGGTCAGCTTGCCGGATTTGGGGGCTATGATCGGGTTAAAGGTCTTCATCGCTTCAATCAGTAGAATTGTGTCGCCCTCCTTGACCGGTTCACCCACCTTGAAAAAAGGATCAGCATCCGGGTTCGGACGGATATAGACCGTGCCGACCATGGGCGAAGGAGTGGCATTAACCGGTGCTTCTTTGCCGTCCGGTGCAGGCGCGGGGGACGCAGCGGGAGCCGCCGAGGAAGGTGCCGCCGCCGGTGCTGCCATGACGTTCTGGACCGGTGCTGCAGTCAGAGTGCGCGCAACGCGCAAGCGAAGATCACCGCGCTCGACCTCGATTTCGGTGAGCTCTGTTTCGCGAAGAATATCGGCGAGTTCCCGCACCAGTTTCGGATCAAAAGCGGATGCGGGTTTCGCACCGGACTTGGAAGACGTGGTCATTCGTGTTTCGTCCCTCGGCTCGGATTCGGAAAGCGTGTTCTAGATCAGACTGGCGGCAATCTCCACCGCTTCGACATAACCTGCCGCACCGCGTCCTGCGATTGTTCTGGTTGCGACAAGTCCAACGAAGGAATGGTGCCGGAAGGGCTCCCGCGTGGAAGGGTCGCTGATATGCACTTCTATGACCGGTATGGAAACCGTCTTTAAAGCGTCATGTAAAGCAAGGGATGTATGCGTATAAGCGGCCGGA
Organism: Rhodobacterales bacterium CG15_BIG_FIL_POST_REV_8_21_14_020_59_13; assembly: GCA_002783385.1. GTDB lineage: Bacteria > Pseudomonadota > Alphaproteobacteria > Caulobacterales > Maricaulaceae > Hyphobacterium. The sequence goes on from PFFX01000074.1 coordinate 10,392, forward strand.
TTGATGATCAGGGCAGCAAATCCCTCGCGCGCTTCCTGAATCCAGTCGATCAGAATACCTTCGTGATTCGATTGCCGGAAATCGACCTCCAGCCCGTAGGCTCTGGCTGCGGCAACGCACATGGCCTTGATGTCCGACAGTGTTTCATGGCCGTAGATTTCCGGCTCGCGGCTGCCGAGCAGGTTGAGATTCGGCCCGTTGAGGATCATTAGCCTGGCTGCCATGAATGCGCCTTGCCCCTTGACGTGAAGCCCGCGTTCTACGACCTCATGACGGGCAAGTTCAAGTAGGCGAGGCGGCAGGCGTGAAACTGACCATCAATGGCGAGACACGCGAATTTGAGGGCGGGCTGACCATTTCTGGCCTTGTCGGCGTCCTCGGCCTGCATCCGAAGAAGGTCGCGGTCGAGCACAATCTGGAAGTCGTGCCGAAATCCCTGCACAGTGAAATCCGGTTGGCCGAGGGTGACCGCATCGAGATCGTCCAGTTCGTGGGCGGTGGCTAGGGTCAGGACCTGCTGATCTGGCTGCAATGGCCGGAGCAGGTCTGCCCGGTCCGAAGGACGGACACGCTGACATTGACCTACTGTGTCAAAGCCCTCGACCGGGGGACCGGCTCCGCGCTTCGGGCTTTTCCTCGCATCTCTCGTCATCCAGGCCGCCATTACAGACAAATTAACAGGTCCTGACCTTAGAAGTGCGGCCATGTGCAGGTGCAGGCTTTAGTCTTTATTCTTGCCGCCCGCTGCGCTCAGCACAACAATCATGGTAAAACAGATGAGGCCGCCAATCAGCAACGGCAGACTGTCGGCAAATGGTGCACCGGTGACGGTCCGGTAGCCGGCATATCCCCAATTGAGAAGCCCAACGATGCCAAGCACGATACTCGCACTCTTGATAGCTGAACTCATGGTCTGTTTTCCTTGTGATTTACCCGGGACAGTATAAATGACTGCGGCGTGCCGCGCCAGATGGATGACGTCCGCCAGCCGACGCGTTACAAGAAGACTATGACTGATCACGCTTCTGAAACTTCTCCTTTTGCTCCCGTTGACGCCCCTCTGGCGGTCGCTGGCCGGACGCTGAAATCGCGCCTCATCATCGGCACCGGAAAATATGAGAGCTATGAGCAGAACGCCCGGGCACTGGAAGCCTCAGGCGCGGAGATGATCACCGTTGCCGTCCGCCGGGTCAATTTGACGGATCCTGACAAACCCATGCTGGTCGATTTCATTGATCCGGAAAAATATATCTTCCTGCCCAATACGGCCGGCTGTTTCACTGGTGAGGAGGCGGTCCGTACCCTTCGTCTGGCGCGTGAAGCGGGCGGTTGGGATCTGGTGAAACTCGAAGTTCTGTCAGACCCGAAACACCTTTATCCGGATATGGAAGAAACCCTGCGGGCTGCCGAAATGCTTATTAGCGAAGGCTTTCAGGTCATGGTCTATTGTTCCGACGATCCTGTTTATGCAAAGAAGCTGGAGGCTGCGGGTTGTTGCGCTATCATGCCGCTGGGCGCGCCGATCGGATCCGGGCTGGGTATCCAGAACCCGGTCAATATCCGCCTCATCATCGAGGAAGCCAAAGTGCCGGTCATCGTCGATGCCGGTGTCGGCACGGCCTCGGATGCCGCTGTGGCAATGGAGCTGGGGTGTGATGGTGTGCTGATGAATACCGCCATCGCTGAAGCGAAAGACCCTGTCCGGATGGCGTTTGCAATGAAGCATGCGGTTATTGCCGGGCGCGAAGCCTATCTCGCCGGCCGCATGTCGAAAAAGCGCTATGCCGATCCGTCGAGCCCGCTCGGTGGATTGATTTAACTTGCAGCAATAAGTGTTCCATATATGTTCCCATCAAGGGAGGCGTATATGGAACAACGCGTATCAGTCATCACGCTTGCTGTCCGGGATCTGGAAAAGTCCCGGCAATTTTACGAATCCATCGGCTGGAAGGCCGGATTCAGCAGCGACAAGATCGTATTTTTCGAACTCAATGGCTGCGTTCTGGGTCTCTATGACCGGCAGGCATTTGTCGAGGAAACCGGATTGTCCGGAGCGCCTGGCGGTGTCGCTTTGGCCTGGAACGGGCGGACTCGGGACGAAGTGAATGCCGCTCTCAAGATGGCGGAACAAGCCGGTGCTCAAATTCTCCAGCAGGCTTCCGAAACATTCTGGGGCGGGTATTCAGGTTATTTCGCCGATCCCGATGGCCATGGATGGGAAGTTGCGCACAATCCCGGCTGGCCTATCGACCCATCGGGCAATGTTCACATGAAAGACTAGGGTCAGGACCTGCTGATCTGGCTGCAGTAGCCCGTGCAGATCAGCCCGGTCCGAAGGACGGCCACGCTGACATCGACCTGCTGTG
>PFFX01000168.1 GCA_002783385.1 Rhodobacterales bacterium CG15_BIG_FIL_POST_REV_8_21_14_020_59_13
GCGCCGCGGCTCCGGCTCTGGCCCGCAGACGGCTGTCCAGCCAGCGACCGATCAAAAGAAAGAAGAGCAACATGGCAGCGGCGTCGAAATAGGCGTCCTCGCCGCCCTTGATGGTTTCGTAAAGCGACAATCCGCTGGCCAGAAGCACGGCCAGCGAGATCGGCACATCCATATTGACATGCCGGTTTTTCAACGCGCTCCACGCAGACGAAAAGAACGGGCGTCCGGAATAGGCGACCGTTGGCAGGACAATCAGGGCTGACAGCCAGTGAAAGAAATCCCGCGTCTCTGGTGTCATGTCGGCCCCGCCCGCCCAGACGGAAATGGAAAACAACATGACATTCGCCGTCGCAAATCCCGCTACGGCCATGGCCCGGACCAGGCGTTTTTCCTCTTGCGATCCTGCGTCAGCTCCGGTTTCCGGTTCGAACGGGGTCGCCGGATAGCCGATCTCGCCCAGCTTCTTGACCATGGCGCGCGCCTGAACCGCAGGGCCATTCCACGCGAGGGACAGCCTGCCGGTTGACAGATTCAGCCGCGCATTGGAGACGCCCGCAAAATCGCGCATGGTGGTTTCCACACGCGAGATACAGCCCGCGCAATGCACGCCGGAAACGAGCAGATCGATCTCCTGATGCCCGCCGCGCGTGCGCACAAAGGCTTCAGGGTCAATCCCGCTGGCGTCTATTGCAGCCATATCTCCTGTTCCATCTCAAAGGGCGGGCCTGCCGGGGTCGAGACCACCAGCGTCCAGCGCCCTGCGGGAATGCTGACGCCGGCAGTATAAACGCCCGGCCCGTCACCGAGAAGGCTCAGCGGGATGTCCAGACCGGAATCGGCGGGATGGCGCAGCCGCGCTTCCATCATCAAACCTGTCACGCCCTGTCCGTCTGCATCCGTGATTTCAAGGCGCACACCGGCGGCGCCGACCCTGCTGACCGCTGTCCAGCCCAGCTCGGCCTGCGCCTCCCGGCGTTCCAGCGTGTCATTGTAATTGATGCCCTGGATATAGGAACGCGGCTCATCCTCGCCGCGGAAAGTACGGACCGCCTGGGTCAGGAAAATGGCGTTGACCGCAATAATGATGGCGAAAAACACCAGTAGTCCGATGAGCACATGATAGCCCTTGATTTCCTTGATCATTGCGAACCTCCCGACAGAAACACCGTCTCCGCTGTGCGCGTCTCTTCAGAGCCCTCCGGCGACACCGTGAAGAGGACGCTCTGATTGGTGACAGTGATCGCCTCCCGCGGCACAGTCAGGAAGATGCGGAAATCCTGGGTCCGCTCGGCCGGCACATCCACAATGAGGCCGCGGGTCTCTTCCTGCCCCAGAATCCGCCACTCCAGCCCTTCCGGCCCGTCAATCCGGATCGTGTATTCCCGGTCCTCATGGGTACGGTTGATGATTTTCAGCGTATAACCATTGCGCACCGAACCGTCGGACAACTGGACGAAATTCGGATTGCGGTCGCGGGTGGCATTGACGTCCAGACTGGCCCGCGTCGTCAGCCCGAACACCATGATGGACCCTGCAATCGCCAGCGAAATCGCATATACCAGAACTCTTGGCCGCAGGAATCTGTAGATCGGCTTCAGCCCTTCCCGACGGCGGTCTATATTAATGTCGGTATCATAGGAGATAAGCCCGGTCGGGCGGTCGACCTTCTTCATGATGTCATCGCAGGCATCTATGCACAGCGCACACTGGATGCATTCCAGCTGCGAGCCCTCGCGGATATCAATGCCCATCGGGCAGGCCACGACACAGGCCTTGCAATCAATGCAATCGCCGCGCGCGTCCCAGCTCTCGCCTTTCTTGTGGGCCCCGCGCGGTTCGCCGCGATCCACACGATAGGCGACATTGAGTGCATCGCGGTCGGTCATCGCCGCCTGAATACGCGGCCACGGACACATATAGATGCAGACCTGCTCGCGCATCGTTCCGGCCAGCATATAGGTGGTGAAGGTCAATATCCCGAAGAAGAGATAGGCCGAGATCGGCGATCCGCCGGTGAAGAAATGCGACAGCGTGTCAAAGGCGTCGTGGAAATAAAGAATCCACGCCCCGCCTGTTGCCGCCGCGATCACCAGCCAGACGCTGTGCTTTCCAATCTTGCGCCACGCCTTGTTGAACGACCATTTGGCCCGGTCCAGCTTGATTCGCTTGTTGCGGTCGCCTTCAAACAGCCGCTCGATGGCGATGAACAGATCCGTCCACACTGTTTGCGGGCAGGCATAACCGCACCAGACCCGGCCAAACAGAGCCGAGACCAGAAACAACAATAACGCCGCCATGATCAAAAGACCGGAGATATAATAGATTTCCTGCGGCCAGATCTCGATGAAGAAGAAATAGAAACGCCGGCCTTCGAAATCGACCAGCACGGCCTGGTCCGGGGCGGACAGGCCACGGTCCCAGCGCAGGAAGGGAATGAAATAATACGCCCCCAGCGCCAGCGCCATGAACATCCATTTGGCGAACCGGAATTTTCCGTGCACCAGCTTGGGATAGATGGGCTCGCGCTTTTTATAGAGTTCACGCCTCTTGGCGTCGTTGACCGCCTCCACATCGTGGGTGGGGACTCCCGGGGCGGAGATCAGATTATGTCGGGCCGTGCTCATTTGCGCACTTATGCCTTGTTTCTCAGGAGAAAGGGATGCGGCTTATTCGCCCGCCGCACCCTCAGGCGCAGTTTCAGCTTCCCCGCCGCCCAGCGAATAGACATAGGTGGCCAGCGCCGTAATGGTCGGATCATTGAGCCGGCCTTCCCAGGCCGGCATCACGCCGAACGGGCCGCGCCAGATCGTGTTTTCCACCTGCTCAGGGCTGCCGCCATAAAGCCAGATCGCGTCAGTCAGGTTGGGCGCGCCCTGCGTGCGGTCTCCTTGTCCCTGATCACCGTGGCAGGAAACGCATTGGCTGGCAAAGATCTCGGCACCGGCGTTCAGCGCAGCGGCGTCAAACCCGGTGCCACCTGACAGGCTGAGCACATAATCGCGGACATTGCGGATCTCCTCGCGCGACAACAGCCCGTCCGCGCCGAAAGCCGGCATTTGCGAATACCGCGTCTCGGCATGGTCCGAGCGGATGCCGTATTGCAGCGTGGTGCGGATGTCGTCGAACGAGCCGCCCCACAGCCAGACATCGTCATTGAGGTTGGGATAGCCGGTAAATCCCTGCGCTCCGGCTCCGTGGCAGGTGGCGCAGAAATTCGCAAAATTGGACTGACCGGCCGCCAGCGCAAACCGGAAAAGCGCCGGATCCGCTTCGATGGCATCGTAACTGCCCGCCGCTTGCAGCTGTGCGAAATGGTCAGAGCGCGAGGATTGCAGCGCGTTCATATCTTCGGCCACATTGACGCGCTCGGAATTGCCAATCACGCCTTCGGTAAAGCCCTGCATGCCCGGCGGGGCCGGCCAGGCCGGCATCAACACCCAGTAAACGACGGACCACGCGATACAGGCGTAGAAAATCCACAACCACCAGCGCGGCAGGGGATTGTCCAGCTCGCGGATGCCATCCCATTCATGACCGGTCGTTTCGGTTCCGGTTTCCTGATCGATATGTTTTTCAGACATCGGATTCGTCCTTTTTCCCGTCTTCGGAAGGCGGGGCATCATCATTCAATGGCATGCGGGCAGCGGCGTCGAATTTCTCGCGGTTCTTGGGCCACAGAGCGTAGACCAGCACGCCGATAAAAACGGCGAAGAAGAACAACAATCCCCAAGTCTGCGCGAAACTGGCCAGTGCTTCATACATGCCTGCGGCTCCTAGCGCTGGTTCTCGGGGGCTTCCGGTGAATAGGTCGAGAAATCGACCATCGTGCCGAGCACCTGAAGATAGGCGATGAGGGCATCCATCTCGGTGATGACCGCTGAATTGCCGTCGAAATTGCGGATCTGTGCGCCGGGATAACGGGCAATCAGATCATCATACCCTGACGAGAACTCATCGACCTGCGCTTCCAGATCGGCACGGGCATTTTCTATGGCCTCGTCTGAATAGGGCACGCCGAGGAATTGATTGACCCGCAAATGCGCGGAGATGGTGGAATAATCCAGCACCGCATCCTGCAGGAAGGCATAAGGCGGCATGATCGATTCCGGCACCACCGATTGCGGGTGGATCAAATGGTCTCGATGCCATTCATCCGAATAACGCCCGCCGACCCGGGCCAGATCCGGTCCGGTGCGTTTCGAGCCCCACTGGAAAGGCCGGTCATACATGCTTTCCGCCGCCAGCGAGTAATGGCCATAGCGTTCAACCTCGTCGCGCAAGGGGCGGATCATCTGAGAGTGGCAATTATAACAGCCTTCGCGCAAATAGATCTGCCGTCCCAAAAGCTCCAGAGGTGTATAGGGGCGCACGCCCTCCACCTCTTCAATGGTCGAGTTGAGATAGAAGAGCGGTGCAATCTCGACAAGGCCGCCAATGGAGATGGTCACGACCACGCCCAGCGTCAGGATCAGCGAGTTTTTCTCGAAGAACTTCTGGTGAAAGCTCGGTTTTTGCGGTGTTTCAGCCATCAGACCGCTCCTATTCCGCCGGGATCGCACGGGGTTGCGGCGTGACCACATCTTCGGTCTCGCTCACATCGCCAGTGATCGTCTTGTACATGTTGAACGCCATCACAATGGCCCCGGAAAGGAAGAGCAGCCCGCCCCCGGCCCGGATGATGTAATAGGGATGCATGGCCTCGACGGTCTCGATGAAGGAGTATTCGAGGAAGCCGAGATCATTATAGGCGCGCCACATCAGGCCTTGGGTGATGCCCGACGGCCACATCGCCGCGATATACAGGAGGATGCCCAGTGTCGCGAGCCAGAAATGCCATTCGATGAGGGCGCGGCTCCACATGCCTTTCTTCTTCCACAGCCATGGCACCATGCAATAGATCGCGCCGAAGGAGATCATGCCGACCCAGCCCAGCGCGCCGGAATGCACATGGCCGATGGTCCAGTCTGTATAATGCGACAGCGCATTGACGGAGCGGATACTCATCAGCGGGCCTTCAAAAGTCGACATGCCATAGAAAGCGACCGAGACCACCAGCATGCGGACGACCGGGTCGGTGCGCAGCTTGTCCCATGCCCCGGACAGCGTCATCAGCCCGTTGATCATCCCGCCCCAGGACGGCATCCACAGCATGATCGAGAAGGTCATGCCCAGCGTCTGCGCCCATTCCGGCAGCGCCGTATAGTGCAGATGGTGTGGACCGGCCCAGATATAGATGAAGATCAGCGTCCAGAAGTGAACGATGGAGAGGCGGTAGGAATAGATCGGCCGGTTCACCCGCTTGGGAATGAAGTAATACATGATCCCGAGAAAACCGGCGGTCAGGAAAAAGCCCACCGCATTATGGCCATACCACCATTGCGTCAGCGCATTCTGCACGCCGGAGAAGACCCGGTAGCTGAACGAACCGAACGGATCGACGGGAATGGACAGATTATTGACCAGGTGCAGAACCGCAATGGTCACGATGAAGGCGAGATAGAACCAGTTTGCCACATAGATATGCGGCTCCTTGCGTTTCCACAGCGTGCCGAGGAAGACCAGAAGATAGGCAACCCAGACAATCGTCAGCCAGATATCGGCATACCATTCCGGCTCGGCATATTCCTGCGCCTGGGTGACGCCCATCACATAGCCCGACGCGGCGATGATGATGAAGAATTGATAGCCCCAGAACACAAACCACGGCCACAGCCCGCCCGCGAGGCGCGCCCGGCTGGTGCGCTGCACCACATAAAAGGAGGTTGCGATCAGCGCATTGCCGCCAAAGGCGAAAACCACTGCCGAAGTGTGCACCGGCCGCAGGCGCCCGAAATTAAGAAAGCCGGCCTCGCTGAAATATAACTCGTTGGGGAAGGCCAGTTGCAGTGCGATGATCACGCCGACCGAAAGGCCGATAATGGCCCAGAATATGGTCGCGATGGCTCCGGCCTTGATGACATTGTCATGATACAGCCCGGCTTCTTCCACGCGGCCATTGGCGGAATAGGCATTCACCACCAGAACGAGGCCGATAATGAAACCGCCGAGCATCAGCCAGCCATGCGCCACCATTTGCGGATCAACGCCGCGGGCAGCTGCCATGAGGCTCCAGAAAGCACCGAGAATGCAGATCAGACCGATCAGCATACCGTCGAGGCCGGATGATTTTACCGGCATCGCTGTGGCGTGCGACATGGATAGTCCCCCAGATCAAGATTCGTCCTGTGGGATAATTCCACAGGCTGGCCATAGGTAAAAGGGGAAAGGCCTTAAAAAGAATGTGGCATGCTGACACACGGCAGGGAGTCGCAGGCGGAGCCATTGAAACATTAACCTTCCGCAATCTGCGGCATAGCAGCATTTGCGCTTTTCCCTTGTGACGCTAGGTTCCGCGCTAAACATCTATAGATTTAAGGGGAGAAACCCGATGAAACGCCTTCTGATCACCACCACCAGCCTGGCCGCCCTGACCCTGGCCGCCTGCTCGCCGGACGCCGCCGAGACCGCGCCCGGTGCAGAGGATTCCGCCACTGAAACCGCCATGACCGATGCCGCAGCAGAGGACAGCACCATGAACTGGCAGGCCGAGCTGGAGACCAATCCGCTGCTGGCCGAATTGTCCGGTCCCTATGGCGGTGTGCCGCAATTTGGTGCCGCCACCCTCGATCAGCTTGAAGCCGCGGTCGAGGCCGGCATGGCCGCGCACCTCGCCGAGATTGACGCCATTGCCAATAACCCGGAACCGCCAACTTTTGAAAACACCATTGTCGCCATGGAACGCGCCGGTGCTCCCTTGAGCCGGGCGTTCAATTTCTGGGGCATCTGGTCGTCAAACCTCTCGACCCCGGAATTCCGCGACCTGCAACGCCAACTCGCCCCGCGCCTGTCCGCTTATAATTCGCAGATCACCCAGAACCGGGCCTTGTTCGACCGGATCCGCGCGGTCTATGAAGGCGATGAACTCGCCGCCCTGCGCCCCGATCAGCAGCGCCTTGTCCAGCTCACTTATGACGGCTTTGCCCGCAATGGCGCCACGCTGGAAGGCGAGGCGGCGGAACGCTATGCCGCCATCAATCTGCGCCTGTCCGAATTGCACACGCAATTTGGCAATAACGTGCTCCATGACGAAGAATCCTATGTCACCTATATCACGGAAGACCAGTTGAGCGGTCTCTCCGATTCGGTGATCTCGGCCTATGCTGCGGCCGCCGCCGGGCGCGGGCGTGAGGGCGAATATGCCATCACCAATACCCGCTCCTCGATGGACCCTTTCCTCACCTTTTCGGACGAGCGTGATCTGCGCGAAACCGTCTGGCGCACCTATTACAATCGCGGCGATAATGGCGATGAGTATGACAACAACGCCATCATCGCCGAAATCCTGCAGCTCCGCCATGAGCGCGTCGGCCTGCTCGGCTATGACAATTACGCCCAGTGGCGTCTGGAAAACCGCATGGCCGGCACCCCGGAACGCGCCATGGAGCTGATGGAAGCGGTCTGGCCGGCCGCTGTCGCCCGGGTCGAGGAAGAAGTCGCCGACATGCAGGCCCTGGCCGATGCGCGCGGTGACGATATCACCATCGAACCGTGGGATTACCGCTATTACATGGAGAAGATCCGGCAGGACCGCTATGATCTCGACTCTAATGTGGTCCGCCAGTATCTGCAGCTCGATAACCTGGTCCAGGCCATGTTTTTTGTCTCCGGCGAGCTGTTCAATTTCGAGTTCACACAGATCAATGATGGCTCCGTGCCGGTCTGGCATGAAGACGTTACCGTCTATGAGGTGACAGATCGTGACAGCGGCGAACATGTCGGCGTCTGGTATCTCGATCCCTTCGCACGGACTGGCAAACGGTCCGGCGCCTGGGCCTCGTCCTTCCGTGGCCACACCACCTATGACAGCCTTGAAACCCCGCTGTCGACAAACAATTCGAACTTCGTCGAACCCGCTCCGGGTGAACCGGTCCTGATTTCATGGGATGATGCCAGCACCTTCTTTCACGAAATCGGCCATGCCCTGCATACTTTGTCTTCCAACGTCGCTTATCCGACGCTGAATGGCGGTGTGCGCGATTACACCGAATTCCATTCTCAATTGCTCGAGCGCTGGCTCTCGACCGATGAAGTGATCGAAAATTACTTCCTTCATGCCGAAACCGGTGAACCCATGCCGGATGATCTTGTCGCCCGCATCGAAGCCGCCGCGACCTTTAATCAGGGTTTTGCGACCACCGAATATCTCGCCTCGGCCCTGGTCGATATGTATTATCACACGACCGACCCGACAGGCATTGATCCGGATGCCTTCGAGGCCGAGATGATGGAGCGCCTCGGCGTGCCGGACGAGCTGGTCATGCGCCACCGCAGCCCGCATTTCGGCCACATCTTCTCGGGCGAAGGCTATTCAGCCGGCTATTACGGCTATATGTGGGCTGATGTCCTGACCTCGGATGCCGCAGAGGCCTTTGTCGAAGCGCCGGGCGGTTTCTACGACGAAACCGTTGCGGCGGCGCTGGTCGAGCACCTGTTTGCCCCGCGCAATTCGGTCGATCCGGCCGAGGCCTATCGCGCTTTCCGCGGACATGATGCCGACATCGCCCCGCTGATGCGCGACCGTGGCTTCCCGGTGCCTGAAGACCTCGAAGACAACGATAGCGGCGGGGAATAGGCTCGCCTTTTCAACCGGCCCGGAGCATGCTGTTCCGGGCCGGTTT
>PFFX01000014.1:0-5934 GCA_002783385.1 Rhodobacterales bacterium CG15_BIG_FIL_POST_REV_8_21_14_020_59_13
CTGCGCCGCACGCATGGGGCGTCACAGGCGAACGCCCCGCCCTTCATCTATGCCGATCCGGCGGCACCGGCGGTGGCGTTAGCGCGCCAGCGGGATTTGATCGCCCGGCTTTTGATATCCATCGCCCTGGTGTCGATCATGGTCGCCGTGACCGGTTATGCCGCAGCATCCATGGCCGCCGTGGACATGCAAAAACGTGACATAGCCCTGATGATAATGAGCGGGGCGAGCGCCAGAAGCATACTCGTCCAAGTTCTGATGGAAGGGCTTATACTGGGTATCGCTGGGGGCGTCGCGGGCATCGTTTTGGTAGGCGGTGTTGCGGCGCTAGCGCAGGCCGTTGTCAGCTTCCCGTTTGATCTGGACGTCAACGTTGTCATCCTCGTCCTTGCGGGCGGAGCGGCAACAGGACTCCTGGCCAGCATAGGTCCGGCGCGCAAGGCTGCGTCGGGCTCCCCGGCCCTGAACGCCCGTGCCTAACTGCAGGGGCTTTTCACGGGAGGCCGCTTCACTGATGGCTCCGAAATTGAAAGTGGCATGGAGCTTAGAATATCCTTTGTGCGGGATCGAATTATTCGGATAGAGCGCCTCGAACAGCCGCCAACCGACTCCCCGCGTTGACCCGGACCCGGCGCGGCGTATTATCTGTGCCGAACCGGGCATTGTCTGATCAGGGAAAATTCTATGGCCAGCGGAAATACCGAATCACGGCCGCTTTCGCCGCACTTGTCAATGTGGCGTTGGCATCCAACCATGTTGTCATCCATTCTTCACCGCGTCTCCGGCATTGTGAACTATCTCGGCGCTGTGGCACTGACAGTCTGGCTGGTCCTTCTGGCCTCCGGCGCGGAGGGTGGTGTCGAGATCCTGACCACGGGATCGCTCGCCTGGCTGACCCGCATCGGCCTCATCCTCCTCACCTGGTCGGCGAGCTATCATTTCCTCAATGGCATCCGGCATCTCTGCTGGGATATGGGGTGGGGGTTTGATCCGAAGGGATCGAACCGCCGGTCCGTGCTGATCATCTTCGCGGCTTTCATTCCCACCGGCGTGATCTGGGGCCTTGCCCTGACCGGAGGCGCGTCATGAAATCCATGCTCACACCGGCCAAGCGCATCAACCGCCTCGGCTCCGCCAATTCCGGCACCCATCATTTCATCGCGCAACGGGTATCAGCCATCGCCCTTGTGATCGCTCTACCGGTTTTTGTCCTTGCCCTGGCTTTCTCCGGTGCACCGGACCCGTCCGCCTCGCGTGCCTTTTTCGGTTCAGCCTGGGGCGCGCTGATCAGCCTCATCACCCTGACCGCGACGCTTTATCACATGCGGCTGGGTTTGCAGGTGGTGGCCGAGGACTACATCCACGGTCCGGGTCTGAAATTCACCCTGCTGATTGGAAATACGCTGATTACGACCGGGTTGTGGCTGGCGGGAACCTATGCGCTCCTCCGCCTCACCCTGTCCGCCTGATACGGGAAGAAGAGAGACAAAATGTCCGAATATACGTGGATCGATCATACCTATGACGTCGTCGTGGTCGGCGCCGGAGGCGCAGGTCTTCGCGCCGCTCTGGGCGCGGCTCAGTCGGGACTGAAAACCGCCTGCATCTCGAAAGTCTTCCCCACCCGCTCCCACACCGTCGCAGCACAGGGCGGCATTTCCGCCAGCCTTGGCAATATGGGCGAGGATGACTGGCGCTGGCACATGTATGACACCGTCAAGGGCTCCGACTGGCTGGGCGACCAGGACGCGATCGAATACCTCTGCCGCAATGCGCCGGACGCGGTTTACGAGCTGGAACACTGGGGCGTGCCGTTTTCACGCACCGAGGACGGCAAAATCTATCAGCGCGCCTTTGGCGGCATGACCCGCAATTTTGGCGAGGGCTCCGTGCAGCGCACCTGCGCGGCGGCCGACCGCACCGGACATGCCATCCTGCACACGCTTTATGGCCAGTGCGTCAAGGAAGAGACCCAATTCTTCATCGAATATTTCGCGCTTGATCTGATCATGGATGATGACGGCGTCTGCCGCGGCATCACCGCCTGGAAGCTCGATGATGGAACACTGCACCGTTTCCGCGCCAAATCCGTCATTCTCGCAACCGGTGGCTATGGCCGCACCTATTTTTCCTGCACCTCGGCGCATACATGTACCGGCGATGGCAATGCCATGGTGCTGCGCGCCGGCCTGCCTTTGCAGGACATGGAATTCGTGCAGTTTCACCCGACCGGTGTTTACGGTGCCGGGGTTCTGATTACCGAAGGCGTGCGCGGTGAGGGTGGCTATCTCACCAATTCGGAAGGGGAGCGCTTCATGGAGCGCTATGCCCCCTCTGCCAAGGATCTGGCGAGCCGCGATGTTGTTTCGCGCTCTATGACGATCGAGATCCGTGAAGGCCGCGGCGTCGGTCCGAAGAAAGACCACATCTATCTTCATCTTGATCACCTTGATCCGGAAATCATTCACAAACGCCTGCCCGGCATTTCAGAAAGCGCGCGTGTGTTTTCCGGCGTTGATGTCACCAAGGACCCCATCCCGGTCCTGCCCACCGCCCACTATAATATGGGCGGCATCCCGACCAATTATCATGGCGAGGTGCTGACCCTGAATGGCAAAGGCGAGGAAGTCACCGTCCCGGGCCTGATGGCGGTAGGTGAAGCCGCTTGCGTCTCCGTTCATGGCGCCAACCGTCTTGGCTCCAATTCACTGATTGATCTTGTGGTCTTTGGCCGCGCGGCCGGCCTGCGCGTCGGCGAGACCGTCAACGCCACCTCCAGCCAGCCGGATCTGCCGCAAGGCGCGGGCGACAATTCGCTCGCCCGCCTCGACAAATACCGTAATGCCGATGGCAAGACACCCACCGCCAAACTGCGTGACCAGATGCAGGTAGCGATGCAGGAAAACTGCGCTGTCTTCCGCACAGGCGAGGTGCTCAGCGAAGGCGTGGAACGGATCAGACAGGTCTATGCCGGCCTGCCGGACATTGCGGTCTCGGACCGCACCCTGATCTGGAATACCGACCTCATGGAAACCCTTGAGCTCGATAATCTCGTCGCCCAGGCCGCCGTCACCATAAACGGTGCCGCGGCGCGCCAGGAAAGCCGCGGTGCCCATGCCCGCGAGGACTTCCCGGATCGCGATGACAAAAACTGGATGAACCATACGCTTGGCTGGATTGATGAAGCCGGTAATGTCCGCCTCGATTATCGCAGCGTCCACAAGTTCACCATGTCCAACGATATTGCCTATATCGAACCCAAAGCGAGGGTTTATTGATGCGCATGCTGATTGCCGCCACGCCCACACGCGTCTTCGCCGCACCCGGGCGGGCACTCACCGGCGCAAAAGACCGCTCCGCGACTTCAGATACCAATTCCAACAGACCAGAGGATTCATAACAATGGTCGAACTCGCGCTTCCGAAAAATTCGCAAATCCGCAAGGGCAAGACATGGGACAAGCCGGAGGGCGCGAAAAATACCCGCACCTTCAAGGTCTACCGTTATGATCCGGAAGCCGGCGGCAATCCCAGCTGGGATACCTATACTGTCGATCTCGACGATTGCGGACCGATGATTCTCGATGGCCTTTTGTGGATCAAGAATAATGTCGATTCCTCGCTCGCCTTCCGCCGCTCCTGCCGTGAGGGCGTGTGTGGATCCTGCGCCATGAATATCGGCGGCCGCAACACCATTGCCTGCACCAAGGGCATGGACGAGATCAACGGCAACATCACCATCGCGCCCCTGCCACACCAGCCGGTGGTCAAGGACCTCATTCCCGACCTCACCGATTTCTATGCCCAGCACGCTTTTGTGGAACCCTATCTGCAAACGAAGACAGCGGCACCGGAAAAGGAATGGAAACAGTCCGAGGATGACCGCGCCAAGGTGGACGGACTTTATGAGTGCATCATGTGCGCCTGTTGTTCCACCGCCTGTCCATCCTATTGGTGGAACGGCGATAAATATCTTGGCCCGGCCGCCCTGTTGCAGGCCTATCGCTGGATTGCCGACAGCCGCGACGAGATGACCGGCGAGCGCCTGGATGATCTGGAAGACCCGTTCAAGCTTTATCGCTGCCACACCATCATGAATTGCACACAGGTCTGCCCGAAGGGCCTTAACCCGGCCGAAGCCATTGGCAAGATCAAGCGGTTGATGGTTGAACGCGAGAGCTAGGGCCAACTCTGGCACTGAAAATCGTCCCGAAAATGTAGATTCCATCCGATCGGGTGATGTCCTGCACGTGTTTTGCGCTAGCGTGATCACATCCACGCGAAAGGACACACCATGACACAAAGCTCTCTTGGCGCATTTTCCATCAGCCTCGCCGTCAAGGATATCGAGGCGTCGAAAACCTTCTATGAGGCGCTCGGCTTCACCATAATGGGCGGGGACCAGTCGCAAGGCTGGCTCATCCTGAAAAACGGCCCGGCCCTTCTCGGCCTGTTCCAGGGGATGTTCGAGAAGAATTGCCTCACCTTCAATCCGGGCTGGGACCAGGATGCGCAGAATCTTGAGGACTTCGAGGATGTGCGCAGCCTGCAGAAACGGTTTGCCGGAGCGGAGCTGGACAGCGGCGAACCCATCGGCTCCGGAAGTTCAGGCCCGGCGCACTTCTCGATGATCGACCCTGACGGCAATCCCGTCCTGATCGACCAGCACCGCTAGCGCTGCCAAGCCAGCTGTTCACAGGCCTCCCGGACCAGCGCCGTCGCCTCCGCCTCGCTTTCCGGCAGGGTGGCGGGGTCAATCGGGTCGCCAAACCGCAAGGGATAGTGCGCGCCCTTCTTGCCCATGAAACCGTGAAACACGGTCATGTCCTTCAGCTCGGTATGCACCTGCGCCAGCGCGTAATAGAGGATGGGCATGCGCTGGGCGACGCCAAGCGGAATGATGGGTTGTTTGAACCGCCGCGCAAAACTGACCGCGGTCGGTGCCCAGGGTTTTTCATCCAGCTTGAAGCGCTTCCAGTTCCATTCCGCCATCCGGCCGGCCGGAAAGATCACCACGCAGCGGTCCGACTTGAACGCCTCCAGCGCCGCGCGCAGCGTTTCGCGTGCATTCTCCCGGCTGCGGAAATTCTGGCGCCATTCCACCGGTATGATCAGGTCGGACAGGCCCGGACTGACCCGCAGGGCATCCCGGTTGGCAAAAAAGCAGACATCCGGGCGCTTTTCCCGCAACGTATCCCAGACCGCCACGCCATCGGCGATGCCGCCGGGATGATTGGCAATCACCACACACCCGCCCCTGTCCGGTACCACACCCAGATTTTCCGGCTCTGACCTTAATTTCAGATAGTCACTGACCCAGTGCAGTGTCTCGTCACCGGATCTTTCGGCAATGGCATCGGCAATGGCGACGGCCTTTTTATAGCCCAGCAGCGGAAAGCCGACCCGGCGGATCGCTGCCCACAGGCGCGGGCGCGTGATCAGGCGCGGCGCGCGTTCTTCGATCAGGCGATCGACGATGTGCCGGTTCATGTCTTCGCTCGGCGGGGCATAGGCATATTCCATCCCGTATTCATCGCACGGACCAAAAAACGTGCAAGCCGGATCGTCATTAACCTCTTGGCAAGACTTGGCCTTCGCCTTGCGAGGGAATGTTCCAACATTAACACACTGTACACGATTGGGACGATCATGGCCGCTATAGACACCGCTTATGCTCCGTCATTCCTGACCCGCCTGACTTCACCGTTGCGCAAGATGCAGAAGTCCGCCCTGCGGCGCCGGGGGCCATTGGACGCCGCGCTCGAGGATTATCTGGGCGAGACTGCGCAGGCAGGAGACAAGGTGTTGCAACTGGGCGCATCCGATGGCGTGGCAGCGGCTTTTCTGGATCGCGGTGTGTTTCATCATCTGGTTGCACCGGCCGCCTCCGCGGAGACCGTGGAAGCCATTTGCCAGTTGCGCGGTTGCAGCGCCT
>PFFX01000014.1:6037-8600 GCA_002783385.1 Rhodobacterales bacterium CG15_BIG_FIL_POST_REV_8_21_14_020_59_13
TTTCCGCCATGCGCTCAGCCGCCTGAAAACGGGTGGCCTGCTCTTTGTCGAAGGCACGGATTGTGAGTTCGGCAAGACACTGTACAAACAGCTTGGTCAGGACATGGCCTGGCGTCATGACGAAACCATTGCCAGTGAGGTTGCGGTCTTCCGCCGAATTGCCTGATTTGACGTGCTGATGCCGGACCGGGGGCTGATTTGTACCGCACGCCCCGTAATTTACCCGGAAATGACCGCTAGTAGGGCGAGCCTGGCTGGCGGCGTTGCGAACCCGGCTGAGAGGTGGGTGGCTGAGGGGCCGGACGCTGACGCCGTGAGCGGGTTTCGCGATTGCCCTGGATGGCGGCATTGCATTCCTCGCCCGGACGGCCCACCGGAATGGCTTCGGGTATAAAATGCACAGCGCGGTTCTGGATTTCGGCGAATGTCTCGGCCGGTACACTGTCCCGGATATCGGCGATCAGACCGGTCCCCATCCGCGTCAGGCCCAACGACATTTCCCGCACATTATTGGTGTAGAGCATGGTCCAGTAGACTGCTTCCTGAGCATTGCCGCGGTCATGATAATACCGCGCCAGAGCGGCCTGCGAGGCTCCCCAGCCGGCATTACCCGACGTCGTCAGATAATACACGCCCTCTTCGCGATAGGCCTCAGCCTCAGGACCGCCGGCTTCTGCGAGATCCAGAGCGGTTGTGCCGGCATAATACCAGGCCACTTCATAACCGCCGCCAAACTGCGCGGCGCAGGCAAAGTATTCATTGGCCTGTCCGATATTGCCATCATCAAGCGCTTGCAGTCCGCGTCCATAGGCGGCATCGCCGCCCGCCCCGCCGCGAAAGGCCGGAGCCTGATCATTGGTGGAACCACAGGCCGCGAGGCCCAGGGCGAGAGCGAGGACGGGTAAGGAATATCTCATTTTCACATCTTCGCGCAGCAAGGCGGGTCGGCGCAAGAAAAACGTGCTGTAAATCGGTGTCCGTCGCAAACATGCCGTTTGACGCTTTCATCCACATCGCGGCATAACAGATGCGATGCCACACGATCATACCCATAATGATGCCGGCCCTGGCCGCATGGATCCGAGCGAAGCGCGGAAGATCACCAGCCGTGCCACAACGCTGTCGGTTCTGGTTGCCACCACTCTGGTCATCACCAAGCTCGCCGCCTGGATCGCCTCCGGCTCGGTCGCCCTTCTGGCCTCTCTGGCCGATTCGGCGCTCGATCTGGCAGCGTCCATCACCACGTATCTCGCCGTGCGCTATGCGGCCTCACCGGCTGACCGGGAACACCGCTATGGCCACGGCAAGGCGGAAGCCTTTGCCAGCTTCCTGCAGTCGCTGTTCATCGCCATCTCTGCCGTCCTGCTCCTGAACGAGGCCTGGCGGCATTTTGTCGAGCCGCGCCCGGTGCTGAATGGCGAGTGGGCAATTGCCGTCATGGTCCTGTCCATTGTTCTGACTGTCGGCCTTGTCTGGGCTCAGACCCGGGCGGTCGAACAGACCGGCTCGGTCGCGGTGAAAGGCGATCGTGCGCACTATGCCGCCGATCTGGCGTCCAACTTCGCCGTCATTGCCGGGATTGGGGCGGCTGCCTTCCTGTCCATCCCCGTGGCCGACCCGATTATCGGGGCCGGCGTGGCCGTCTGGCTGTTCTGGTCCGCGATACAGGTCGGGCGCGGCGCGCTCACTCACCTGCTGGACCAGGAATTGCCGGACCGGGAACGCCGCCGCATCATCGAGATTGCGGAGGACGATCCGCGTGTCATTGATGTGCACCAGGTCCGCACCCGCGCGGCCGGCCCGCTTATCCACATCCAGATGCATATGGATCTCGATGCGAAGCTGACCCTGGAAGCTGCCCATGAAATTACTGTGGCCGCCGAAAAACGCCTGATCCAGCGCTATCCGGCCGCCGATATCCTCATCCATGCCGACCCGCACGGGAAAGCCGAGCCGCACGGGCTGGACTTCTTCCGATCGGAAAATGAACCGGAAACAGCCAAAGACACTTAATTGCGGCGCAAAATCACCCTAGCCTGACTCCATGCGACGGCTTCACCACTGGCCCCTTGATCCCGGATCCCGCGCGGCGCGTTTTGCGCTCGCGGAAAAGGGGCTGGATTTCGATCTCGAGGAAGAGCGTCCCTGGCTCAGGCCGGAACCGCTTTTCCGCCTCAATCCGGCGGGCGGATTGCCAGTGCTACAGGATAATGGTGCGGCCATCGCCGAAATGCGCCCGGTGCTGGAATATCTTGAGGACGCCTATCCCGGACAGCCTCTGATGCCGCGCGGCGCAGTCGAGCGCGCCGAAGTGCGCCGCCTGATGGGCTGGTTCGAGCTGAAATATGATGGCGAGGTCAATGCCTATCTGCTCCATGAAAAGCTGGAAAAACGGGCGCAATCACTCGGCGCGCCTGACCCGCAGGCGATTCGCGATGGCCGCGACCATCTGCGCTGGCACATGGATTATCTGACCGGCCTTCTGGACGAACGCGACGGGCTTGCCGGGCCCCGCTTCACCTTCGCCGACATTGTCGGGGCCGCGCACCTTTCCTGCGCCGAT
>PFFX01000044.1:0-6214 GCA_002783385.1 Rhodobacterales bacterium CG15_BIG_FIL_POST_REV_8_21_14_020_59_13
CCTTCGAGCGTGCAAGGAATGTGATGATCGTCGGGCACAATCCCGGCATCGGGGCACTGGCCCTGTCGCTGGCTGAAAGGGCCAGACAGGATCATGAAATGCCGGACGGGTTTCCAACGTCGGCCGCCGCCGTGTTCACGACAGACGACATTCTGAATGACGTCACTCTGGACCTTCTGATCAATCCTAAGGCCTGAAATCGAAAAGCGATTCGCTTTTCTGATTAAATCCATTTAAAGTTGCCTCTGAAAGACATCGGGGTGGACGATGGATGATCAAGGCTACCGGGCGAGCGCGCTCGCCGGACAGCATATGCGTGCGGTCGAGCGGCTGGTGCCATACAGATTGGCTCCCGGCTGGGCAGACAAGGCCGCCAATGGCCTGTTTTACAATTCACCTTCCCTCTCTGCCCGATCCGGCGTCCCTGTAACGCAAAAGCGCGCCGGTATGGCCGTGTGTGTGACGGGACTCGTCCTGGCGGCATTGGTACCGGGCTTGATGTGGGTCGTCCTTCAGGCGGTGGCCGCCGGTTTTTTTCTGGCCATGATCCTGTTCCGCCTTGCGGCGGCTGCCCTGCCCTTGCGGACGGCCCCGTCCGTCACGCCGGATGAGGACCAACTGCCGGTATTCACCATTCTGGCCCCGGTCTACAAGGAGGCCGCAATTCTTCCCCAACTGACCCGGGCGCTCGCCGCTATCGACTACCCGCCGGGCCATCTGGATATCAAGATCGTTATGGAAGCTGATGATCACGAGACCATTCGGGCCGCCCGCCAACAGGTCTTTGACAGCCGGTTCGAGATTGTCATCGTTCCAGATGGCACCCCCCGCACCAAACCCCGCGCCCTCAATTATGCGCTGACATTCGCCCGCGGCGGCATCATCACCGTCTATGATGCCGAGGATGTACCGCACCCCGGACAGCTGCGCGCCGCAGCGGCCGCTTTTGCAGCCGGCGGTGAAAAACTCGGCTGTGTGCAGGCCCCGCTCAACTGGTACAATCATGACAGTAACTGGCTGACACGGCAGTTCGCGCTGGAATATGCGGTGCAGTTTCATGCCATTCTGCCACTTCTGTCACGCTTTGGTCTGCCGCTGCCCCTTGGCGGCACCAGCAATCATTTCTCCCGTAATGCGCTGGAAGCCGTCGGCGGGTGGGACGCCTATAATGTGACAGAGGATGCCGATCTCGGCTTCCGCCTCGCGCGGCTCGGCTATCGCAGCAGCGTCATTGCCCCGCCCACTCTGGAAGAAGCACCGGAACACGCGCAGCCCTGGATCCGTCAGCGCTCCCGCTGGCTGAAAGGTTATATACAGACTCTGGCGGTTCACTTGCGCAATCCGTCAAAACTGTCGCCTTTTGCGGCGTTCAGCCTCACGGTCACACTCGGTGCCGCTTTCCTGTCTGCCTTGCTGCATGGTCCGGCAATTATCCTGTTATCAGGGCTATCCGGGCTTGGCGTCACCAATCTGACACTGCCGGCCGCCGGGTTTCTGCTTCTGGGTTACGCGGCCTCCATGTTTTGCGGGATTGTCGCCATACACCGCGCGGGCCTGCAAACACGCTGGATAGATGTGGCGCGAATACCGCTATACTGGCCTTTGCAAACCGTTGCTGCGATCATCGCTCTGGTGGAATTGCCAATACGGCCTTATTTCTGGGCCAAGACCGAGCATGGATTCACCAAGGCGCCGGAGCCGGAATGTCCCTTACCCTCACTCTCACCCTCTTTATCCTCTCCGCCGCCGCCTTTGCATTTTCCGCCTGGCAGACCCGCCGGGAACCTGATCCCGCAAAAGGTCCACGCCTGATCCCTTGGACGCTACTCTCTATCACTTTGGGATTCTTGATGCTATTGCTGGTTGCGCATCTCCTCTCCTTCATTGGTATCGAGACCGGTGGCCGCTTCAATGACCGCATGGGATTATGACCGGCCGCATCATCCTGAACGTAATTTCACTTGAAGCTGCCGTTAACTGCGTCATGTACGACAGATCTAAGTGTCGGGATCCGTTCCCGGTGGACATATCGGGGCGAATAAAATGAACAGAACCTGGATCGCGGCAGGCGCCGCCGTTCTAATTGTCATTGCGGGTGGCTGGTATTTTTTCGGCCGCAGCGCACCGGATGGTGAACTGAGCATCGAATCCGAAGCCGCCGAACTGGCCGATATCCGCCGCTCTGTCGCCGCCACGGGCGCGGTCCGCGCACGCGTAACCGTTGAGGTCGGCTCACAATTGTCCGGTCAGGTCGCGGAGCTGAATGTCGATTTCAACTCGCCGGTCGAAGAAGGTCAGATCATTGCCCGCATTGATCCGCAAACCTATGAAACCCGTGTTCGCGAAGCTGAAGCCGCAATCGCCACGGCCAATGCCCAGATTGCCCTGCAGCAGGCCGGTCTTCAGCGCGTCGATGCCAATCTTCGTGTCGCCGAAGAAGATTTCCGCCGCGTCGAATCCCTTCTGGAACGCGGTATTGCCAGCACAGCGGCTTTTGAGGCGGCAGAAGCCGCACTGGAATCCTCACGCTCGGAACGCGCCGTCGCCCTCGCCCAGATCCGCAATGCCCGCGCCACCCTGCAACAGCGCGAAGCCACACTGAACGGGGCCCAGATCGATCTGGAGCGCACCGTCATTCGCGCCCCCATTGATGGCGTGGTGATCAACCGGGCCGTCGATGTGGGTCAGACCGTGGCCGCCAGCCTTTCGGCGCCTGTGCTCTTCACCATCGCGCAGGACCTGTCTGTCATCCAGATCGACGCTCAGGTTGATGAGAGCGATATCGGCCAGATTTTACAGGGGCAGACCGCGACCTTCACTGTCGATGCCTTTCCCGGTCAGAGCTATGAGGGCAGCGTCGATCAGGTGCGCCTCGCCGCCGCCAACGTCTCCAATGTGGTCACCTACACGGTCGTCATCACCGCCGATAATCCCGGCCAGCGGCTTCTTCCGGGCATGACCGCCAATCTGGATATCGTCACGGGTGAACGTGAAGGCGTCTTGTCGGTACCCAATTCGGCCTTGCGTTTCCGTCCCTCCGGCGCACTGGAAGTCCTCGCCCGTCCGGCTGAAGAACCGCAGCAGAGACAGCGCGGCGGCGGACAGGGTGGCGGCCGAGGCGGCGCGGGCATGATGGATCGCATTGCGGAAGAACTGGACATGACGGAAAGCCAGCGCGAGGACGCCCAGCAGGCGGTTCGTTCCGCCTTCATGCAGATGCAGACGCAGATCCAGTCAACCGGTCAACCACCGGACCGCAACGCCATGAACCAGTTATTCGTCAACGCGCTGCGGCCCATCCTGACCGCTGAGCAAATGACCCGGTTCCAGCAGATGCAGGCGGAAAATGCCGAAACCCGAGCCGCCAGCGTCTGGGTCGAAACCAGCGACGGTTATCTGGAAGAGCGCCGCCTGCGCATCGGCGTTGGGGATGGCCGCCGCACGGAAGTCGTCGCAGGCGAGCTGGAAGCTGGCGAAGCCGTGGTCACCCGCGCCCGGATGGCCGAAGGATGACCGCATCCCTCATCCATTGCCGCGATCTGACACGCGTCTACAAAATGGGCGAGAACGAAGTACACGCCTTGCGCGGCGTCAGCGTTGATATCCGGCGCGGCGAATATGTTGCCATCATGGGGCCCTCAGGGTCCGGCAAATCGACCTTCATGAACATGATCGGTGCCCTCGACCGGCCCACATCCGGTACGCTGGAAATCGATGGGGAACGGCTCGAAGCGATGAAGCCGGACGAACTCGCCGCTTTCCGGGGCAAGCGTGTCGGCTTTGTTTTCCAGCAATTCAATCTGCTGCCGCGCACACCAGCGCTGGAAAATGCAGCTCTTCCTCTGGTTTATTCCGGCATTTCCGCTGCCGAGCGCAAACGCCGCGCCGAAACCCGCCTGCGCCAGGTCGGTCTGGGGGAACGCATGGATCACCACCCGTCCCAGCTTTCCGGCGGCCAGCAACAGCGCGTTGCCATTGCCCGGGCGCTGGTCAATGACCCGGCCATTCTTCTCGCCGACGAACCGACCGGGGCGCTGGATTCGCAGACCTCGGAAGAAATTCTGCAGATTTTCGGCCAACTCAACCGCGATGGCATGACCATCATTCTTGTGACCCATGAACAGGAAGTCGCCGAGCACGCAAAGCGGCAGATCGTGTTCCGGGATGGAGAGATTGTAGAGGACCGGACATGAACATCTTCGCCGCCATACGCGTTGCCCTGACAGCCTTGCGCGTCAATGCCCTGCGCTCCGCCCTCGCCATGTTGGGCGTCATCATCGGGGTTTCCGCCGTTATCGTCATGGTGTCGGTCACCGAGGGGGCCAGCAAGGCCATCGAGGAACAGATCGCATCCTTCGGAGCCAATCTCCTGATCATCCGCCCCGGTTCCAGCGCTTTTGGCGGACGCCGCGGCGGAGCCGGAACCGCGACTTTCATGAATGACGCGGATGTCGCAGCCATCGGTAACGAGATTGACGGCATCACAGCTGTATCAGGAGAAATGTCGGGCAATACCACATTCGTGGCAGAGGGGGTGAACTGGTCGACCCGGATACAGGGCGTTCATTCCGAATATTTCGAGACGCGGGACTGGTTTCCCTCTTCCGGACGCTCTTTCTATCCCGAGGAAGTCAATTCCGGCGCACGCGTCATCCTCATCGGCCAGACCCTGGCTCGCGAGCTTTTTGGGGCCTCCGACCCGGTCGGACAGATTGTCCGTGTCGGCACCACGCCCATGGAAATCATCGGCGTCATGTCTGCGAAGGGCGAGTCGAGCTGGGGTCAGGATCAGGACGATGTCGCGCTGGCGCCCATCACCACGGTGCGCGACCGCATTCTTGGCTATGATCTGGGTGTGCGCGACCCGGTCTTCACCATCTATGCCGAGATTGATGCCTCGGCCAATGCAGATCTGGTGACGGCAGACATCGAGGATCTGATGCGCATAAGGCGCAATATACAGCCCGGTGCGGACGATGATTTTTCAGTCAATAATCTTGGCGAATTTATCCGTGCCCGCAATGAGACCGAAAGCCAGCTCGGCGTATTGCTGGCAGCAGCCGCTGGTATCTCGCTGCTCGTCGGCGGCATCGGGATCATGAATATCATGCTGGTCTCGACCACCGAGCGTACGCGTGAAATCGGTCTGCGCCTGGCTGTGGGGGCCAAGCGCGCGGATATCCGTAACCAGTTCCTGATTGAAAGCGTGGTCCTGTGCTTTACCGGCGGACTGGCCGGCTTGCTGATCGGAATTGGTGGGGCCGCCTATATCGAATCGCTGGATCAGTTTCCCATAGAGATCCAGCCGAGCGTAGCGCTGATCGCCATTGGCGCGTCGGCTTTCGTCGGGATTTTCTTTGGCTTTTATCCCGCACATAGGGCATCAAGACTGGATCCGATCGAGGCTTTGCGCTTCGAATAAACGCCTTGGGAAGCCGCACATGGTCCATCGCCGCGTGTTCTTGACGACCGCAGCAGCCGCTCTGTTGTTGCCAGGGGCGGTGCAGGCCCAAGGTGCAGCTCCCGGCATCCGTTCCCTGCTGGTCACCGCTACACGGCAAGCGACGCAGCGTCTGGGCCAGCGTGATGGCTTTTTCGGCGACCGCATCGTGCGCATCCCTTTACCGGGATTGTTGAACACCACCCAGCGCCGCCTTCAGCCGCTGGGTCTGTCCGGTCCGCTCGATGATCTGGAATTACGGATGAACCGCGCCGCCGAAGCCGTTATGCCACAGGCACGTGATCTGGTGATTACTGCCATCCGGACAATGACGATATCCGATGGTCTGGACATTCTGCGCGGTGGTGATACGGCGGCCACGCAATATCTGCGCAGGCGCACCGAAACCTCGCTCACCAGCCATTTGCGCCCACCCATGGAAACCACACTCGCCTCGTCCGGGGCCTATGGCGCACTGGATAGTGCCGCCGGCCTTGTCGACGGCCAGTCTGGCCTTGGACAATTGTTCGGGCGCGGCCGCAATACCCGGTCCACGGCGCGGGACTTTCGCGGTGAGGTGACCGATTTTGCGATTGAAAAAGCTCTCGACGGAGTGTTCCATTATGTCGGGGAAGAAGAGCGTGGCCTCCGCAGCAATCCTGCCGGGCAGGCGCGTGACGTTTTGAGGGGCTTGTTCGGCCAGTAAACTATTCGGGGGAATCAGATGGCACGCGTACTCGTTACCGGCATCAGCGGCTTCATCGCCAAACACGT
>PFFX01000044.1:6222-28130 GCA_002783385.1 Rhodobacterales bacterium CG15_BIG_FIL_POST_REV_8_21_14_020_59_13
AGCTTTTGCAGGCCGGACATGAAGTCGTCGGCACGGTCCGCGACACCGCCAAATCCGGCCCTGTTAAAGAGACACTGGTGCGCCATGGCGCGGATCACACCAAAATCCATTTCGCCGAAGCCGATCTGACAAGCGATGAAGGCTGGGCCGAAGCTGTTGCAGGGTGTGATTATATCCAGCATCTCGCCTCGCCTTTCCCGCTGGCACAACCCGATGATCGCGAAGCGCTGGTTCCGGCCGCGCGCGACGGCCTGCTGCGCGTGGTCAAGGCCGGGCTCGACGCCGGTGTGAAGCGGATCGTCGTCACCTCCTCGCTCGCAGCGGTCATGTATCATCCCAAATTCAAGGGTGAATTCGAAGCCGGGCCAGATGACTGGTCAGACCCGGACTGGAAAGCGATTAGCGCCTATATCGTTTCCAAGACCCGTGCCGAATTGGCGCTCTGGGCCTTGCTGGATGAGCGTGGCGAGCGCCAACGCGCCACAGTGATCAATCCCGGCCTCGTCCTCGGCCCTTCGCTGGACGAGCGCATCGGCACCTCGCTGTCGGTTGTGGAAATGCTGCTCAAGGGCGCTTATCCGGCGAGCCCGCCATTGCAGTTTCCGACGGTCGATGTTCGCGATCTGGCTGCCCTGCATGTCGCGGCGATGGACTCGCCCAATACAGGCGGGATTCGCCTTCTGGCCGCAGCAGACACGGTCTCCATGCAGGAGATGGCGCTTATACTCGCCGCAGCTTTCCCGGCTTTCTCCAGGAAAATTCCGACACAGGAATTGCCGGCATGGCTTGTGCGCTTCATGGCGCTGTTCGACAGAAATCTGAAATCTGTTCTCGCCGATCTTGGCCGCCGCCGGATCGCGAAAACCGCCTATGTCACCGAAAAGACCGGCATTGCCTTCCGGCCAGCCAAGGAAGCGATCGAGGCCGCAGCAGAATCCCTGATCGAGTACGGAGTGGTGAAGCCGCCACGTTAGCATTTTCAGCGAAGAGCCTGTCCCCGCGGCTTGTGCCCGCGAAAGCGGGTAAGGCGGGGGGGGAACCGGTTTCGCGGTTCGACAATGCGGCTAACTGGGAATCAACCGGGTGGCATTGAGTTATAGAGCGTACGCAGACCGTCCACAGCGACCATCACGCCAACCGATATGACAATGCCGGAGAAGACGTAATTCAGCGCCCGTTTGCGCGGGGCGAGCGTTTTCGATGCCCAGCTGCCCGCAATCCCGCCCAGCACACCGCCCAGAATGAAAAGAATCGCAATCCGCCAGACAATCAGGCCGGAAACGGCATAGCTCGAAGCAGTTGCCGATCCGAACGCGGTAACCGATACGAGTGACGAGCCGATGGCATTGAGCAGCGGCATGGCCGTCGCCACGATCAGACCCGGCACGATCAAAAAACCACCGCCAATGCCGAAAAATCCGGAAAGCCCGCCAACGATAAAGCCGGACACACCCAAGCGAGGGGCAATTTTCCAGGTCAGATGAATATCGCCATTCCCGCCTCCGCGCGGTCGCAGCATCAATACGCCGACCAAAATCATCAGCAGGCCGAAAAGCCCGAGCAGCAATTCGCCATCCACACGCTTTCCCAGAGCCGCACCAGCGATCGCGCCAAAGACGCCGGCTGCTGCAAAGACCAGCGCGCATTGCCATTTCACATTTCCGGCGCGGGCATGGGTGAGAAGGTTAAAAAGCGCACTGACCGCCACGGCAAGGGCACCAGTGCCGATCGCCAGGTGCGGACTGCCGATACGGACCACATAGACCAGTAGCGGCACGGCCAGTATGGAGCCTCCGCCACCGATCAGGCCGAGAATGAATCCGACCAGACTGCCGGAAAAGACTGATAGCACGTCTTGCAGCATGTGCGGATCAGCCACCGGAAATGGCCAGCTTGATCAGCGCGCTTGTCTCTTCCATGCCATCCCCGCTCTGGTCTGGCCGTGAGCCTACAGGCTCCGCTCCAGCAAGTCTTTCAGATATTTCTGGTATTCGGTTTTTGGACTGTCATCGACCAGCGCGGCCAGACCGTCCCGGTTGATAAAGCCCATGCGGAAGGCGATTTCTTCCGGACAGGCGACTTTCAATCCGGTGCGTTCCTCGACCACCTTTATGAATTGCCCGGCTTCAAACAAATCAGCATGAGTGCCGCCATCCAGCCACGCCACACCGCGGCCAATGGTTTTCACATGCAGGTCCCCGCGCTCCATATAGGCGCGATTGACGTCGGTGATTTCCAGCTCGCCCCGGCCCGAGGGTTTGAGTTGCCAGGCAATATCCAGCACATCCGGATCGTAGAAATAGATGCCGGGTACGGCGAGTTTCGATTTCGGCTTTTTCGGCTTTTCCTCGAGCGAAATGGCCCTTCCATTCTCATCAAGCTCCACCACGCCGAAGGCCGATGGATCCGCGACTTCATAGCCGAAAATCGTAGCCCCCTTGTCCTCCGCAGCGGCTTCCTGGATGCGCTTGGACAGGCCATCGCCATAGAAAATGTTATCGCCTAGGATCAGCGCGATATTGTGACCCGCAAGCTCGTTGGAGGCGATGCGGAAACCTTCGGCAATACCGCCCGGCTTGTTCTGGGCCACATACTCGAAAGTCAGCCCCCATTTCTTGCCATCACCCAAGAGCGATTGGAGCTGCGGAATGGCATCCGGACTGGAAACAATCACGAAATCCTTCACACCGCCCAGCATCAGCGTGGTCAGCGGATAATAGATCATCGGCTTGTCGAAGATCGGCAAGAGGTGTTTGTTAACCGCATGGGTCAGAGGATAGAGACGGCTGCCGGTTCCCCCCGCCAGGATCAGGCCTTTCCATTTGGATGTCATGCCGTGTCTCCTGTTAGCGGCCAAGGCCGAGGCGCGCAATTTCCGCCGCATCGCGCGATAGCCAGTCCGGATGCGCCAGATACCAGTCGACGGTCTCTGACAGGCCGCTGTCAAGCGTCACGGCCGGCCTCCAGCCCAACTCGCCCTGGGCGCGCTGACTGTTGACCGCATACCGCAGATCATGGCCGGGGCGGTCAGAAACAAATCGGATCTGGTCTTCATACGGCCGGTCCGCCGGGCGTTTCGCATCCAGCAGCCGGCAGATCGTGCGGGCCAGGTCGATATTGGTCCGCTCCGCATCGCCGCCGAAATTATATTTGCGGCCGGGCACACCCTTATCAGCTGCGGCTTCAAGTCCCTCGACATGGTCGGTCACATAGAGCCAGTCACGGATATTTTCGCCTATACCGTAGACCGGTATATCGCCGCCGGACAGGGCTGTGCGGATCACGGTCGGGATCAGTTTTTCCGGATGCTGGAATGGCCCGTAATTATTAGAGCAATTGGTGATCACAACCGGCAGGCCATAGGTTTCCATCCAGGCCCGCGCCAGATGATCCGCCCCGGCCTTCGAGGCCGCATAAGGACTGTTGGGCGCAAAGGGCGTGTCTTCGGTAAACGCAGGATCATCCTGGCCAAGTGTGCCGTAAACCTCATCCGTCGAGACATGAATGAAGCGAAAGCCCGCCCGCTCCATTTCATCCAGAGTGCGCCAGTGCGTCAGCGCCGCATCCAGCATCACCGATGTGCCGACGATATTGGTCCGGATAAACACCCCCGGCCCGTCGATGGACCGGTCGACATGACTTTCTGCGGCGAGATGAAACACACGATGAGGGTGAAACGCGTTGAAAGCGGACGCAACCGCTTGTGCATCCGCGATATCCACTTTGCGGAACTGGTAGGCGTCTGAACTGGCGGCATCTGCCACTGACCGCGGATCCCCGGCATAGGTCATGGCATCGAGGTTGAGCACTTGATGGCCATCTTCTACCAGATGGCGCACCAGCGCTGACCCGATAAAGCCGCAACCGCCTGTCACCAGAATTCGCATCAACACCCCTGTCCCGTTCTGCCTGAGGCAGAAAACAGCCCTGATGGGGAAAGGCAAGAACGCACTGCATGAAAGAAAAAGACCCGGCACAATGGCCGGGCCTTCTAAGCCGTATCCGGAAGGTTACCAGATACTCACCCGCTCTTCCGGCGGAAGATAGAGATCGTCGTCTTCGGTGACATTGAACGCCGCATACCAGGCGTCCATATTGCGGACGACGCCATTGGTGCGGTATTGCGCCGGGCTGTGCGGGTCGGTGACGATCTGGTTCCGCAGACTCTCCTCGGTGCGGATATTCCGCCACACTTGCGCCCAAGCGAAGAAGAAACGCTGATCCCCGCTATAGCCGTCAATCACCGGAGCTTCGCCCTCCGAATGGTCGTCCAGATAGAGCTGATAGGCATGGTGGGCGATCGCAAGACCGCCGAGATCGCCGATATTTTCACCCATGGTCAAATCGGGGTTCACAGTCATGCCCTCGATCGGCGAGAATTGCGCATATTGAGCGCCGAGCGCGGAGGTGCGCTCCTCGAATGCGGCGCGGGACTGGTCAGTCCACCAGTTGCGCTGCAAACCGGTCCCATCGGAACGGCTGCCCTGATCGTCAAATCCGTGGCCCATTTCATGGCCGATCACGCCGCCAATGGCGCCGAAATTCACTGCCATGTCAGCATGGGGATCAAAGAAAGGCGGTTGCAAAATGGCCGCCGGGAAAACGATCTCGTTACGCTGTGAGGAATAATAGGCATTCACCGTCTGCGGCGACATGAACCATTCCCATTCGCGCACAGGTCCGCCGAGGCGCGAGCGGGAATCTTCCCAGAACCACTGACCGACGCGGCGGGCATTACCGACCAGGTCGCCAGGTTCGACTTCCAGGCTGGCATAATCACGCCAGACATCAGGATATCCGATTTTCGGGATGAAGGCTTCCAGCTTGTCAAAAGCTTCCGCACGTGTCTCGTCATCCATCCATTCGAGGGTTGCAATCCGATCCGCGAAGGCGTCCCGCAGATAACCGACGAGTTCTTCCATCTGCGCCTTGTATTCTGGCGGGAAGTATTCCTCGACATAGACCTGACCAATCAGCTCGCCGACCGATCCGTTGACGTACTGAATGGCGCGGCGGTCGCGCTCGCGCTGTTCTTCGGTGCCGTTGAGACGTGTGCCGAAGAAAGCGAAACGGGCCTCGTCCCATTCCGACGACAGCAGGCCGGCCTGACTATTGATAAAATGGAAGACCAGATAATTGCGCCAGCTCTCGACCGGGGTTTCGGCGAAGATCCGGGCCGTGGCCTGAACGGCTTCGTCGGTACCGACGATGATTTCTTCCTGACCGGCAACACCGAGTTCCTCGAGGAAGGCTGTCCAGGGGAAATCGGGCGCGTAATTGCTGCTCAATTCCTCAACCGTCATCAGGTTGTAGTTGCGGATGCGGTCGCGGCGTTCGGCACGGGTCCAGTGAATTTCCGCCAGCGATGTTTCGAGCGCCATAATGTCTTCGGCACGTTGGCGTGCATTGTCGAAGCCGGCCCGCGAAAGCGTGCCCTCAATATAATCGACATAGGCGGCGCGGTGTCCCGGAAAGGGTTCATCCTCATTGAGGTAATAATCGCGATCCGGCAGTCCGAGTCCGGACTGTCCGGTAGAGATTACATAGCGCTCAGGATTGCCCGGATCGATCGTCACGCCCAGACCGACCACCGCGTTGTGGATCGGACGCCCCATCCAGCGCGCAATGTCTTCATGCGTCTGCGCCTGCATGACCTCGTCGATCTCACTCTGAAGCGGGGCCAGGCCCAGTTCCTCGATGCGGTCGGTGTCCATGAAGGATTCGTAGAGCATCCCAATCTGGTATTCGGGCGAACCCGGCGCGCCGCCGGCGGCCGCGGCGTCACGAATGATACCGTTCACGCGTTCTTCGGCTTCCAGATAAAGTTCCGTAAAGGCTCCGAGCGAGGAAAAGCCTTGCGGCAGTTCAGCGCTTTCCAGCCAGCCTTCATTTACATAGCGGAAGAAGTCATCGCCCGGATCAACGCTCTCGGAGATATGTTGTGATTCCACACCCCAATCGCCGAGCACAGCCGCGGCTGAAGCCATTTCTTCGGTATTTTCAACACCATTCGCTGCATCCTCTTCGGACACATCCGCCGGACTGCACGCCACGACGAGGGCGAAAGCACTGGACGCCAGCAATAATTTCCTGATCACGATCAAGCTCCCCAAAATAAAATCAATGAAGATACCTAACGCAGTTCAGCGCAAGCTCAACTGAACTTCCTGTCATTTTTTTAATTACAGCTCGCGCTGCGTGGCCCGAAAATGAAAATGGCCGATCCCGAAGGACCGGCCATATCAAATACACCGGAGCCTGACTACCAGATCCGGACGCGTTCTTCCGGTGGCAGATAGAGGGCATCCTCTTCGGTCACTTCGAACGCCGCATACCAGGCGTCCAGATTCCGGACGACACCATTGGTGCGGTATTGCGACGGGCTGTGCGGATCGGTGACCAGACGCTGTCGCAGATTGTCCTCACGATAGAGGCGGCGCCAGACCTGGGCCCAGGCCAGGAAAAAGCGCTGATCGCCGGTCAGGCCGTCAATCACCGGCGCTTCCCCGCCACAGCAGGAGTCCAGATAGCGGTGATAGGCTGAATAGGCCATCTGAACACCGCCCAGATCGCCGATATTCTCACCCATCGTAAAGCTGCCATTCACGAACTCACCTTCGATTGGCGAATAGCCGTCATACTGGCCGCCGAGACGGTCTGCCCGCTCGGTAAAGGCGGTATTGGTTTCCTCGGTCCACCAATTGCGGATCCGTCCGGCCTCATCGAACTCGCGGCCCTGATCATCGAAGCCGTGACCGATTTCATGACCGATGACCGCACCGATTCCGCCATAATTGATGGCCGCATCCGCATTCGGATCAAAGAAGGGCGGCTGCAGAATGCCGGCCGGGAAAGTAATCTGGTTCATCAACGGATTATAGGATGCATTCACCGTTTGCGGCGGATACGGCCACTGACCGCGATCCACCGGGCCAGCCAGATCCTCGACCTGCTCAGCCCAGTTGAACTCGGCGATCCGTTGCAGATTGCCGAAAAGATCCTCAGCAACAATTTCCAGCCCCCCATAATCGGTCCACTCGTCGGGATAACCGATGCGCGGCTCGAAAGTTGACAGTTTCAGCAAAGCCTGTTCGCGGGTTTCATCATCCATCCAGACGAGGTTTTCCAGACGTTCTTCGAAAGCCGCCGTCAGATTGGCCACCAGATCTTCCATCTGGCTTTTGGATTCCGGCGGGAAATGGCGATCAACATAGACCTGCCCCACAGCTTCACCCAGAACACCGCCAACCAGATTCACCCCGCGGAGATCGCGCGGGCGCTGTTCTTCGGTGCCGTTCAGCGTCCGGCCAAAGAAATCGAAGCTGGCTTCATCGAATTCCAGCGGCAGGGCATTGGTATTCGAATTGAGGAGGTGGAAAATCATGTAATCGCGCATCAGATCGACCGGCGTTTCCGCAAAAATCGTCCCCGTGCTCTCGATCGCGCTCGGCTGGGCAACGAGATAGCTGTCGACGCTGTCAATCCCGAGCTCGGCCATGCCGGCTTCGAAATTGAATTGCGGTGCCAGGCTGGCGAGCTGGTCGAGCGGCATCGGATTGTAAATGGCTTGAATGTTCCGGCTCTGATCCTGCGTCCAGTGGACTTCGGCAATCCGGGATTCCAGCGCCAGAATGGCCTCGGCCTTTTCGGCTCCGCCCTCAATCCCCGCCAGATCGAATACTTGCGCGATATAGGCCTGATAAGCGGCGCGGTATTCATCATAGCGCTCGCCTTCATTCAGATAGAAATCACGGTCGGGCATGCCCAGACCACCCTGACCGACAAAGACGGTATAACGCGTTGTGTCCGCCGGGTCGGGAATGATGCCAACACCATACAGGGACTGATGATGCAAAGTGGCAAACAGGGCCGCAAAATCTTCATGCGTTTCAGCGGCAGCAATCTCGGCCAGCAAGGGCTGCAGCGGCTCCAGCCCGCGGGCATTCAGCGCCTCGGTATTCATCCAGCTGGCGTAGAGATCGCCCACTTGTTGTTCGACAGAGCCGGCATCACCGCCGGTTTCAGCCAGATCCAGAATAATCTCCTGAATTTGCTCTTCGGCTTCGATCGCCAGTTCGGTGAACATGCCGTAATTGGAACGGTCGGCCGGGATTTCCACTGTATCCAGCCATTCGCCATTGGCATAACGGAAGAAGTCATTTCCGGGATCGACACTCGCATCCATACCATCAAGATCAAAACCCCACTCGCCGATTTCGGCGGCGGCGGTCTCGGTGCTGGCGCTGTCGACCATTGCCCCGTCGGTCTGTTCGAACGTGGTGACGCCTGATGTTTGCGGTTCGCTGCAGGCGGCCAGCAAGACCAGACAGGCGCTACCCAATAGCAATTTTTTCATGTTCGGTGTCCCTTCAGAGGCCGGTTCTACACCGGCGGATAATATTCAGATGCCATATTAGGCGAAATGCGGGGCGCTGACCAATCCACATTCTGGCCGCTCAGCGCCAACCGCTTTATTCGGCAGGCTGAATGGTGCCGACGTCGGTTTCCGGCTCGCCGCCTTCGGTCTCGTGATAGCTCGAGCCGATGCCGGGCAGTTTCTGACCGGTCCACATGCCAACCACACCGCGCTTGATATCGACACCAATGGCATAGAGCGCTGGCACCAGAAGCAGCGTCAGGAACAGGGCAAAGACCACCGCAAAACCAAGCGCCACGACCATCGGCTTCAGGAATTGCGCCTGGGTCGAAGTCTCGGTCATCATCGGCAGAATACCAAGGAAGGTGGTCACCGATGTCAGGATGATCGGCCGGAACCGCTGCACACCGGCGTCAACCAGCGCCTGGAAAGCGCCAACGCCATTGGCACGCAGCCTGTTCA
This sequence comes from Rhodobacterales bacterium CG15_BIG_FIL_POST_REV_8_21_14_020_59_13, assembly GCA_002783385.1. GTDB lineage: Bacteria > Pseudomonadota > Alphaproteobacteria > Caulobacterales > Maricaulaceae > Hyphobacterium. Next base: position 15,062 of record PFFX01000044.1, read on the forward strand.
CAAAATCAACCATCACCAGATTGTCATTGATCACAACGCCTGCCGCGGCGCCCACTCCGAAGAAGGAGAACAGCGCAAACGGCATGCCGAACAGCAAATGGCCAAATACGGCACCGGCATAGGCAAACGGGATGGCGATCATGATCAGCGCCGGCTGAGCATAGGATCTGAATGCTATGGCCAGAAGGATGTAGATACCGCCCAGAACCAGGATCACCAGATTGGCCAGTTCCGCCATAAACTCAGCTTCGCCTTCAGCCTGGCCGAATTCCTGGCGGCCGACATTGGCATGACGCTCCTGCCATGCCGGCCAGAAATCGGCATCCATGCTGTTCATCACCTCGCCACGCGCGGTCGGGTCGGTCAGTTCAGCGGCCACCGTAATGGTCCGCATCCGGTCACGCCGGTTGATCCGGTTCAGGCCCGGCGCAAATTCGACATCGGCCACCGCTGCCAACGGCACTTCACGTCCGTCGGAGGTGCGGATGCGGAAATTCCGCAGCGTATCCAGTGACCGGCGGGCGTCTTCGGGATAGCGCAACATGACGCGGACATCCTGTCCATTGCGGGGCAGACGCACCACTTCCTCGCCATAGAAAGCCTGACGCACCTGACGCGTCACATCTGACAGCCTGATACCGAGCGATTGCGCATCCGGCCGCAGGGAGAATTGCAATTCTTGTGCGGAAGATTGCATGTTATCAACCACATCATAGAGCGTGTCATAGGATCGCAATTGCTCCTTGAGTTCATCTGCAGCGAGGCGCAACTCATTCAGATCCTGCCCGGAGATGGCGAACCGCAAGCCATTGCCGCCATTGTTCAGCGTTGTGTCGAGGCGCACCTCTTCCGCGTCAGGAATCGGACCCAGAAAATCGCGCAATTGCTGGGCAACTTCACGAGTGCTGAGCCCACCGGGGCGGTCTTCCGGTTCAGCCAGTGTGATCCACGCCCGCACACGGCCATCCGTCGCCAGCGTTGACCGGCTTTCAATCATGTCGGCAGCGCCCGGATAGACCTCGCGATAATGGTCCAGAGTCAATTCCTCAGCCCGTTCCAGCTGTTGGCGAACCTGCTCGGTCCGCTGCCAGGGCGTCCCCTCTGCCAGCTGGATGCTCGCCTGTATGGTCTCGTTTTCGATCTCAGGCATGAACACGCTGCCGACCCGGTTGGTCACCTGCAAAGCAATCGCCAACGCGAAAATACCGGTGAAGAAAATCAGCGTCGAATAGCGCCGCTGGACTGCAAAGACGATGGCATGGCGGTAAACATGGCGGGCAAACCAGACCATTGTGTCGGCGATGGCGCGTTGCAGTTTCAGAAATGGTCCAAAAAAGCCGTCCAAATTCTCCGGCTTCAGGTGGGCCAGGTGGGCTGGCAGAATGAACAGCGACTCGATCAGCGAAAAAGTCAGCGCTGCGATCACCACCAGCGAAATCTGGCGGGTGAACTGGACTTCAGGTCCAGAGAGCATCATCCAGGGCGCGAACATCAAAATGGTTGTGATAACCGCAAAGATGACCGGCTTCATCACCATCTGTGTCCCGACAACGGCGGCAGTCAGCCCGGTTTCCCCTTTCTCTACCCTGTCATGGATATTCTCACCGACAATAATGGCATCATCGACGACAATCCCGATCACGATCAGGAAGGCGAAAAGCGATAGCATGTTCAGCGTCACACCGAGCAACGGCAGGACCAGAAATGCGCCAAGGAAAGCTACGCCAATTCCGACAGTCACCCAGAAAGCCACGACTGGACGCAGGAACAATATCAGCGCGATCAAAACGAAGATTGTGCCCCAGATCGCACTGCCCATAACGGTATCGACCCGGGCTTCATACGCTTCGGCATTATTCCACCACAGCGACATCGAAACGCCTTCGGGCAACGTCGCCTGACGCCGTTCGATATAGTCTTGGACGCCGTTTGATACATCAACGACATCCATATTCGGACTGGAAATGATCACCACCAGAGCCATCGACTCGCCATTAAAGGTGCCGACCAGATTGGCATCGACAAAACCGTCGGTGACAGTGGCGATGTCACTGATCCTTAACGTGCCGCCATCAGACGTTTGCCGCACCACGATATTCTCGAAATCATTGGCGCTGTCGCCGAGTTGGCGAGCTGTCAAAGATACATCGCCGATATCCGTCCGTACCTGACCGGCAGACGCATTCAGGGAGGAGCTGCGCAAGGCCCGCGCCACTTCATCAAATGTCAGGGCATACCGGCGCAGGTCATTTTCATTGACTTCGATCGAGACTTCTTCATCCAGCGTTGCCCAGACTTGTACCAGCGACACACCGGGGACTTCTGCCGAGACTTCATCCCGGATTTCTCGAGCAATTCGCTGCAGATCGCGGCGCGGAACCTGTCCGTGGACGGCAAAACCCACCACCTGATCTTCATTCCGCCACTGATTGATAATTGGCCGGAAGGCCGAGGGCGGCAAATTGTTGACCGAATTGACCCGCTGCTCGATCTCGTTGATGAACGTCTGCATGTCGACCGAACGCGTGCCTTCAATATTGATCGAGGCGCTGCCTTCACGGGCCGTCGAAGTCAGGGTCTCGATGCCATCCACCGAAGACACGGCCTCTTCGATGCGGACCACGATCTGCTCTTCCATCTCTTGCGGCGACGCGCCAGGCCAGGCAATGGAAACTGTTGCACCGGCAAAATTCGCCGTCGGAAAGACTTCCCGGTTCATGGTCATCAGGCCGAGAATGCCGCCAACTATGGCCACCAGCATGAGCAGGTTGGCGGCTACACCATTACTGGCCCACCAGGCGATGATGCCCTTGAATTCAGTATCCTGTTTCGGATCCGTCATGATGGTCTCCCTGACCTCATCAACCTAATTATTCGCACTGGCGACTTGAGCGCTGTCATTGCCTTCGCTGCCGGTTGTGGCGGCATCTTCGTTCACATCCGCATCGTCGCTATCGGTCACGATGACCGCAGAGCGTTCGGCAATCAGCTCACCCGCCTGGTCAAATGTCCGGATCCGCATCCCGTCACTGGCTGCACGGATCGGGCTGGTGACGACGAGATCATCCGCCGACACACCGCCGGAAATAACCAGACGGTCCGGGTCAGACGTAATCACACTCACGGTGCGGACGCCGAGCGTGCCGCCGATTTGCGCGACATAAACCGTATCCGACCCCCGCAAGGCAGAACGCGGCAGGACATAGGCATTGATCACTTCGCGGCCCTGGATTTCGGCATCGACAAACAGGCCGACCGGCAGGGGCGAGCCGCCTTCTTCTGCGGCCACGCCATAGGGATCATCGACCCGGGCGATGGCGTAAAGCACGCGCGTCTGTGTGTCGATAGAACTGTCAGTGCGCACCAGTTCGGCATGCCATTCACGATACTGACCGGCCAGCACCGCAGAAATACTTACTGCCGGACCGGGGTTTTCATCCGATGACTGGAAAGCGACCGGAATATGCAGCATCGACAATTGATCGTCCGTCAGCGGCAAACGGATTTGCACCGCGGCCGTTCCGAAAACCTCGCCCAGCGGTGTGCCCGGTGACACGAATTGGCCCAAGTCAGCGGATTTCGTACGAACGCGGCCATCAAACGGTGCGGAAATGCGGGTCCGTTCAAGCCCCAGACGCGCTTCCTGAAGCTGTGCTTCTGCTGCAGCAAGTGACGCCCGGGCCTGAGCGAGTTGCGGCTCGCGCAAGGTCAGGGCAGACGCTTCGCCTTCGCCAAGCTCTTCCCATTCACTCGCCGCCAGATCGGCTTCAGCCCGTTCCCGCACCAGAGCCTGCTGCGCTTGGGCCACTTGCGCCTGGGCGCGTGTGACCGAGAGGCGGTAGTCGGCTTCATCAATCTGGACGAGCGTTTCGCCGGCCTCGAAAAAGCCACCCTCGATGAAATTGGGATTCACATACACAATGCGGCCGGACACCTGAGGGACCAGATTGATCTGGGTCAAAGGCCGGACCTCGCCCTGTGTGGTTACAGTGAGGGTGACATTGGTGTTTTCAACCGGAGCTGCAAAGACCGCAACCGGACGCGGCTCTGCATTCGCCCTTTCAGGTTCTGGCGCAAAGACGAACATCGCATACAATGCGCCAAGAAATGCCAGAATGAGAAACACTGGCAATAACAAAAGCAAACGGCCTGTAGATTTCATCATGACAATTTCCTAACTTTCCAGGTCACGCAGATCGGGGGCCTCAAAGCTTCCGCCGATTGCGAGATAGATATCGATACGATTGGTGGCCCGCTCCCGGCGGGCGCTGATATATTGGCCTTCTGAGGCTATTCTACGACTCTGGGCGTCCAACAGTTCAAAAACGGTCGCCAGGCCGGACCCATATTGACGGATCACCAGCTCTTCAGCTTCCGCGGCCTGCTCATAGGCATTGCGGAGCGCCTCGACCCGTTGCGCCAGTATGCTGTCGGCATATATGGCATCCTCAGCCTCGCGCCAGGCCGCCAGAACGGTGCTGGCATAGGCAGCAAGCTGCGCTTCGGCAGCAGCTTCGGACCGGTCCCGTTCGGCGCGAAGCGCGCCTCCTTGAAAGATCGGGGCGGTCAGACCTCCAATGGCCTGCGCGATATAGGTGTCGAGGTCGAATATGTCAGCCGCATCCGCGCCGCCAGTATCCAGCGTCCCGCGCAAGGTAAGGCTTGGCAACAACGCGTCCCGGGCAATCTCGGCCTGCAGGCCTGCCGCCTGAAGGCGGGCTTCAGCCGCCCGCAAATCGGGCCGCCGCGATAACAATTCTCCCGGCGCGCCGATTCCCGACAGCGCCGTGAATTCCGGCAGATCGGAGTCATGCCCGATAGTTCCGGCCGGATAGCGGCCGAGCAGAATTTCGAGACTGCGTGCCGCAGATGCCTGCGCACGTTGGCGCGAGGCCAGCACAGCTTCGCTCGATGCCAGCGCCGAACGGAAGGTCCTAACATCTGATGAGCGCGACACACCGGCACCAAACCGCCGCTCGATGATAGACAGCGACCGTTCTTTCGTCTGCACATCTCGCTCAGCCAGATCGGTCTGCAACCTTGCTTCAATCAAAAGGAACCAGGCCCGCGCCACTTGTCCGGCAACCGACAGGCGGGCACCCTCATAGTCGGCATCCGTCGCCTGGTATTCCAGCACACCGGCTTGCGCCCGGGCGGCCAGTCGGCCCCAGAGATCGGCTTCCCAGGAAACCCCCAAACCGGCACCATAGCTTGTCGTTCCGCCCGCATCACTTTCGCGCTGGGTCACACCCAGATTAGCGCTGACACCTGGAAGACGGCCGGAATTGGCGGCGCGGGCGCTGGCCCGGGCGGCGCGAATGCGCGCTTCCGCCGACAGAATGCCGGGATTCTCGATGACAGCCTCGTTGATCAGTTGCGACAGCCGGGCGTCATCGAACGTCGCCACCCAGTTGTCGATTCTGGCCGGATCGGCATCGGAGCCGGACGCCCAGACCTGGGGCGAAGACGGCAGGGCGTCCGCACCACGCAAGGCCGGTCCTGTGGACGCACAGGAAACAAGCGCAAACGCGGTGACGGAGAGGAGGAAGGTTCTTTTTATCATACGGAACTCTTGATGCCGGAGAGGGCGAATTTGGATGCACCCTAAAATCAGCTTTTTGAAAGTCAACAAATATTTATCGTAAAACAGTAATTCTTTAGCGATGATCATCAAATCTCTCTCGAATATCACTATGCCCACTGATCAAATCGGCACGCCTTAACGCAGCCGTGGCCGCCGCAGAGGCAGTTGATTACCTTCGGATTTGCGGCCCTTATGAGCCTCACGAATTCAGGAAGCGAGTGAATTTTGAGCAAGGATTCCCGGCCAGAACAGGAAGGCTACCGCCTCAGACGGCGCGACACGGTCGCGCTCACCGCGATTGCCGTCGCTGTCCTGCTGGTATTGGTGATCACAGGTGCGGTCTCGCTCTGGGTGGCCTTTTCAGCTGCGAGCGCCATTGCGGCCCTGTCTTTTATCTATTTCCTCCTGATTTCAACGGTCGTGTCCACCCGCCCGCAAATGCCTGCAATAACCGTCAGCGCAACCGCGCCCATTGCGGCAGCCCCGGCGCGCGAAATCCTCGACCACCTGCCCTTTCCAGTCATGCTGGTCGGCCCTGGCGGACGCATCGAACGCGCTAATCCTGCCGCTCATGAATTTCTCGGCCTTGGCGCGGAATCCGGTCTGCTGTCAGCGTCCTTGCGCCAGCCTAAAGTCCTCGAAGCAGTGAGTGCTGTCCTCAAGGGCGATAAGGCACGGATCGTTGAATATTCCACCGTCGCCCCGATCGAGAGCCATGTCCGGGTCCATGTCATTCCACTGAAAGCCGACGAGCCGGGAGCCTTTCCCTGGCGGGCGCTGCTGGTGCTCGCTGATGAAACCTCCAGCAAACGCGCCGAGCGTATGCGCGCCGACTTCCTTGCCAATGCCAGCCACGAATTACGCACCCCGCTGGCCTCCCTCGCCGGCTTTATCGAAACCCTGCGCGGTCATGCCCGCGATGACATCGAAGCGCGCGAAAAATTCCTGTCCATCATGCAGGACCAGACCGAACGTATGCGGCGGCTGATCAACGACCTGCTCTCCCTCAGCCGGGTCGAGATGGATGAGCACGTCCCGCCCAGCGGCGAAGCGGATCTGGCGGCGATGGCGCTGGATACGATCGATTCCATCAGGCCACTCGCCAGACCCAAAAGCATCCGCATCGATTTTGAAGGAGATCCCAATGCAAAAGTCGTAGGCGAACGCGATCAACTCTTCGAGATCGCCCAGAATCTGATCGAGAATGCCATCAAGTATTCCGAGCCCGGCTCGCGCATCATTTGTGACATTCACGCCGACATCGGCCGCGAGGAAATTGAGCGCCTGACCAGCAGTATGGGCCCCGAAGCAGGCCGGCTCACCATTGCCGCCCCTGCCAGATCCGCCGGAACCCGATTCGCCCTGTTGCGCGTCCGGGATGCGGGCAAGGGCATAGAAAGGCGGCATCTGCCGCGACTGTCAGAACGCTTTTACCGGGTCGATGGCCAGAAAAGCGGTCCCAAGGAAGGCACGGGCCTGGGGTTGGCCATCGTCAAACACATCGTCAGCCGCCATCGTGGCGGATTCTATGTGGAAAGCCAGCCGGGTGAAGGCACAGTGTTTTCCGTCATCATCCCGCGTCACATCACGGAAACCCAGCCTGTAGAAGGTTGAGACAGAAACTGTCCTGCACTCAGGTCACGGATGGTCACTGGATGGACCGCAGCCGTCATCAAACTGTTATGAAAATGACATAAGCGCGCCGTGAACCGACTGCTAGGGGACGCGGAAGTAAAAATCTGAAGGCCTGCGCCGAACCGCTCAAGTTGCTGACTGGGAAGATATGCCGATCAACGCCCTTATCCTGTTGATGATGCTCGTGCTTATCTCGGCTGCCTTTTATGTTGGCAGAAGCCGTGCCTTGCGCACGGCCGATCGGGAATCGGTCAGCCTGCACTCCCTGCCCAATTATCATGGATATTTCGTTGCGCTGTGGACGGGTGTGCCCGCCCTCCTGCTGATGGCAGCGATGGCAATGTTCGGGCCGTCCCTCACCGGGAATGTTATCGAACTGCGCCTCAACCAGGCCGCCGCGCCGCTGATTGAGGATTTCGACTCACGGCAGTCTGAGGACTCTCTCATTCTTTCGGCCCAACGAACGCTCGAGGCTTCCGCAGACGTCAATGCCGCCACACAGGCGCGGGCCGCCCTTCAGAACCGCAGGACTGCCATCGCGGAAAACATTGCCGCCTCAGCCCGCGAGAATGGAGCGTCCAGCCTTACCCTCGCCGGTTTTGAGTATGCCAATCTGCCACCCGAGCGCCGCGGCCTATTCATGAATGATGCCCGCGCGCTGGCCTTCAATGGTCAGCCCAGCGAAATCACTCCGGCCATCGAAGCCACCGCATCGGCTTTCCGGCCTGTCGACCGGTTTGTCCGTTATGGCGGGGCCGCGCTGGCTGTCCTGCTCGCCATGGCAGGCCTGGCCTGGTCGCGTTCGCGCGTGAAGGCCGGTTTCCGGGCCCGCAATCGAGTCGAAGCGGCCTTCATGGGCTTTTTGATGGTTTGCTCAGGAATCGCCATCCTCACAACAATCGGCATTGTCGCCTCATTGCTGTTTGAATCCCTGCGTTTCTTCGAGGCGATTAACTGGCGTCTCGACCAATTCCTGTTCGGAACCCAATGGAGCCCGCAGACCGCCATCCGCGCCGACCAGGTGGGACAAACAGGGGCTTTCGGGGCGGTGCCGCTTTTTGCCGGCACTTTCATGATCACCATCATTGCCATTCTTGTCGCCGGTCCGATCGGCCTGTTCGCGGCGATCTACCTGTCTGAATACGCAGGAAAACGCACCCGAAAAATCGTCAAGCCAGTCATGGAAATCCTCGCCGGAATTCCGACTGTTGTTTATGGCTTTTTCGCACTGTTGACGGTGGGGCCGGCCATCCGCGCGGCCGCCGAATTTGTCGGGTTTGAAAGCGCGGTTACCCAATCGGCGCTATCGGCAGGCCTGGTCATGGGCGTGATGATCATTCCCTTCGTCTCTTCCCTGTCGGATGACGTGATCAATGCCGTGCCACAAACCCTGCGCGATGGGGCTTATGCGATGGGGGCGACCAAATCGGAAACCGTCAAACAGGTCATTCTTCCTGCCGCCCTGCCCGGCATTGTCGGCGCTTTCCTTCTCGCCATCAGCCGCGCTGTGGGGGAAACCATGATCGTTGTCATGGCCGCAGGTCAGGGTGCCAATCTCACCGCCAATCCGCTGGAATCGGTGACCACCATCACCGTACAGATCGTCATGTTGCTGACCGGCGACCAGGAGTTTGACAGCGCCAAAACACTCTCGGCTTTTGCTCTCGGCCTCGTCCTGTTCATTTTCACGCTCGCGCTGAACGTCATCGCCCTGCGCGTTGTGCAGAAATATCGGGAAAAATATGATTAACCGCACCGATATTCAGGCTGCCGTCGAAGCCCGCCTCGCCAAGCGCTATCGCGCCGAAGGCCGCTTCCGCCTGTTTGGTATTCTCGCCATTCTGGCGGCCATCTCCGTGTTGCTCCTGCTGATCGGCTCCATTGCCAGTCAGTCCATTCCCGCTTTCCGCGTCAATGAACTGACTCTGCCGATCACACTGGAAGCTGCGCGTGTGGACCCGGCTGGCGATGGCAGTGCAGCTTCATTGCGCCGCGGCTCCTATAACAGCTTGCTGCAGGAAGCCTTGCGGGCCGAATTTCCGGAAATCGAAGACCGGGACCAGCTGCGAGAGCTCTTTGGCCTATACACGCCCCTGAATTCCGCACGCCTGCAAAACCATGTTCTGGATCACCCCGAACTCGTAGGTCAGACCATCGATTTCACCTTTCCTATATCTGACGATGCCGATCTCTATCTTCAGGGCCGGACAACGGCCTCCAGCGAGGCTGCACCCGGTCTTGTTGCGACACCTTCCAGTACCACCGGAGAAGTGCGGATATTTGCCAATTCCAATGTTTTTTCACCCATCGTGTCGGACATCCGGGCCCGGTTGACCACTCAGGCCGAAGAACTCGAAGACCGCGCTGAGCGCTATGTAGCCCGCGCCACCAATTCTGCCAGTGATGAAGCCCGCATCGGCCTGACCCGTGAGGCTGAACAGGCCCGTATCCGTGCCGCCAGCCTGCGTGGTCTGGCCGAGCCCGGAGGCCTGTCCGTCAACATGTCACCGGAACTGCCCAGCAGCCTGATCCGGATGAATGGGGGCATCATTGATATCACCCGGATCACTGATAGCGGCCGCACCGCGGAAGGCCGCGTCCTGGTGGCGCTCGACAACACCGATACCGGCGATGACTGGACGATCTGGACGCTCGATGTGCCGCAAGCCGAGCGCCGTATTACCGATGCCCAGATCGCTTGGGCCGAAACCCTGCGCGAGCGCGGCCGCGTGGAGGTTGGCTTCAACACCTATCTCTTCACCAATGCCGATAGCCGCGAGCCGGAACTGGCAGGTGTTCTGGGTGCCGTTATCGGCTCCGCCCTGACCATGCTGGTGACCATGTTCCTGGCCGTGCCAATTGGTGTGGCAACTGCCGTCTATCTGGAAGAATTTGCGCCGAAGAATCGCCTGACCGGCTTTATCGAGGTCAATATCAACAATCTTGCCGCCGTGCCGTCCATCGTCTTCGGTCTTCTCGGTCTGGCAGTGTTTATCAGCCTTTTCGGTCTGCCCCGGTCCGCCCCTCTTGTCGGCGGTATGGTGCTGGCCCTGATGACACTGCCGACGGTGATCATTTCCTCTCGCGCCGCCCTGAAAGCCGTGCCGCCTTCCATCCGCGAAGCCGCGCTCGGAGTCGGGGCCTCGCGTCTGCAAACGGTCGTGCATCATGTTCTGCCACTGGCTGCTCCGGGCATTTTGACCGGATCCATTATCGGCCTCGCACAGGCCATGGGTGAGACCGCGCCACTCCTGATGATCGGCATGGTCGCCTTTGTCGCTGACGCCCCCAGCCTGTCGATCGGCGGACTGACAGAGCCGGCAACGGTGATGCCGGTGCAGATTTATCTCTGGTCCGATGGCGCCGAGCGCGCTTTCGAACCTCGCACAGCCGCCGCCATTCTGGTGCTGCTGGCCTTGATGATCATGTTTAACGCCGTAGCGGTCTTCCTGCGCCGCCGGTTCGAGCGGAGATGGTAGGTATGGCGGATTCCGGAAATCGGGCCTCGACGGTTTATCATGACGCAGCGAAGACTTTGAAAGGCAAGATCACGCTGGATGGGGTCAACGTCTTTTATGGTCCCGATCAGGCTATTTATAACGTGTCCATGGTGATTCCCGACCGCTCCGTGACGGCTTTCATCGGTCCGTCCGGCTGTGGCAAGTCCACCATTCTGCGGACCATAAACCGCATGAATGAAACCATCGACATTGCCCGCACCAAGGGCTCCATCCGGATTGATGGCGAGGAGATCAATTCCAAGGCTGTTGACCCGGTTATCCTGCGCGCCCGCGTCGGCATGGTTTTCCAGAAACCCAACCCGTTTCCGAAATCCATCTACGACAATGTTGCCTATGGTCCACGCATTCACGGCCTCGCCTCGGCCAAGCGGGATCTCGATGGCATCGTCGAAACCAGCCTGAAAAAGGCCGGCCTGTGGGATGAAGTTGCAGACCGCCTTGACCAGCCGGGCACCGGCCTTTCCGGCGGCCAGCAGCAGCGCCTCGTCATCGCCCGTGCCATTGCCGTCAGCCCGGAAGTCATCCTGATGGATGAGCCGTGCTCGGCGCTGGACCCGATTGCCACCGCCAAGATCGAGGAGCTGATCGACGAATTGCGTGAGAATTACTGCATCGTCATCGTCACCCACTCCATGGCGCAGGCGGCACGTGTCTCGCAGATGACCGCCTTCTTCCACATGGGTGATCTGGTCGAATACGGCCCCACGGAAGACATTTTCACCAATCCACACGAGCCCCGGACACAGGACTATATCACCGGACGCTTCGGTTAGGGTCAGGACCTGTTAATATGACTGGAAAGGCGGCCGTGATGACAAGAGATGCGAGGAAAAGCCCGAAGAGCGGGGCCTTTCCCCCGGTCGAGGACTTTGACACAGCAGGTCGACGTCAGCGTGGCCGTCCTTCGGACCGGGCTGATCTGCACGGGCTACTATGTCGCAAACCCTTGAAAGGCTTTGGCCTTCCGGCGGGTTTGCTCCTTGTATCCGCACAGATCCGCTCCGGCCATTCCAGCCAGATTAGCAGATCCTGCCCCTGGGCCGCTGAAAGAGCTAAGCCATGAATAACCAACATACCTCCCACACGGTTCGCGCCTATTCCGACGAACTCAACGCACTGTCCGACGAGATCGCGCGTATGGGCGGCCTCTGTGAAAGTCAGGTCTCCGACTGCATTTCCGCCGTCATGCGCCGCGACCCGGCACTCGCCGAGCAGGTCATCGAGGGCGATCATCAGGTCGACGCGCTCGAAACCGCCACGGAAAAGCGGGTGATCCGCATGCTCGCTTTGCGCCAGCCCATGGCCTCGGATCTACGCGCCACCATCGCCGCTTACCGGATTTCCGGCGATCTGGAACGCATTGGCGATCTCGCCAAGAATATCGCCCGCCGGACGCAGGAGCTGAACAAGTCCGAACCGCTTGAGCTGACCCGCAGCGTCGAACGTATGGGCAAATTGGTGGTGTCCAATCTGCACCGTATTCTGGACGCTTTTTCGGCCGGCTCCGCAGAGGAAGCAGTTGCCGTCTGCCGCGCCGACGAAGAAGTCGACGAACATTACAATAGCCTGTTTCGCGAACTCCTCTCTTTCATGATCGAGGATCCGCGTACCATCACCGCCAGCACACACCTGCTGTTTGTGGCCAAAAATCTCGAACGGATCGGCGACCACACCACCAATATCGCTGAAATGATTCACTACCTCGTCACGGGAAACGAGCTGCACCGTGACATCCGCCGCGATCCTGACGACGTGGCCTGAGCCCGGAGATCAAGATGGACCCCCACATTCTGGTTGTTGAGGACGAGGACGCCCTCTCCACACTGCTGCAGTATAATCTGGAAAAGGAAGGCTATCAGGTCTCGGTCGCCGGTGATGGCGAAGAAGCCCTGATGCTGGCCGATGAAGCCACGCCGGATCTGGTCTTGGTCGACTGGATGCTGCCCAAACTTTCCGGCATCGAAGTCTGCCGCCGCCTGCGCAACCGGCCGGAAACCCGCAATGTCCCTATCATCATGCTGACAGCGCGCGGCGAGGAAGCCGACCGCATCCGCGGGCTCGACACCGGCGCCGACGATTATGTCGTCAAACCCTTCTCGATGACGGAACTCTTCGCCCGTATCCGCGCCGTGATGCGGCGGATCCGCCCCGGCCTGGCCGATGACAAGGTCACGCATGGCGATATCATCATTGACCGCGTCGCCCACCGTGTCCGCCGCGGCGATCAGGAAGTGCATCTCGGGCCGACCGAATTCCGTCTGCTGGACTATCTCATCCAGCATCCGGGCCGGGTCTTCTCGCGTGAGCAATTGCTCGATGCCGTCTGGGG
>PFFX01000044.1:28164-35761 GCA_002783385.1 Rhodobacterales bacterium CG15_BIG_FIL_POST_REV_8_21_14_020_59_13
GTGCATATCGGACGGCTGCGCAAGGCCCTCAATGTCAGCGGCACCCAGACCGATCCGATCCGCACCGTCCGCTCGGCAGGATACTCACTGGACGCGAAATAGCGGGCGGCTTTGTTCTCCGATTATGGGATGAGCCCCTTGGCTTCCACGCCTGAATGAGCCCCAGGAAACACTGCAGAGCAAAGCGGCAGAGTTGATTATGGCGGTCAGTTGGAGGGATAAGGAATCGATACACAAATCATCGACTGCCCACCCCCTGCCGGTAGGATTGGCAATTCATAAGGAACATGCGCGCGGTTGCTGCCATAGAGTGTCCGTCTGCCCTGCGAGGACGACGGCCTGACCCTTGCTCACCCAAAACGGCAATGCCGGGGTTTCCGGTCCGCGGTCCTCAGAAATTCTTCAACGCCTGAAATAGAAACAAATTGCTGATCATTGACGCCGAATTCGCCGAAAACAGTGACTTCACGAGCGATCAGGCCTTCAACACACGCATCCATTTGCATCGACGCTGCGAACACAAACCGCTGCTCCTCCCATGTCAGGTAAATGCCGTCATCGTCTTGCTCCAGCCATCCGCGCAGACCGATATTCTGAACTGTATCCGGCCGCAGTGATTGAAGATCATGGATCATGACGATCAGATGAGGAGGATCATCCGCTTCATTGTTACAGGAAACGGCAAAACTGGCCGTAATCAGCATTGCGAGGGACAGGAAAATGGCCCTGAAATATCCAAGAAAATAATTATCCATGTCCGCCCCCTTCGGAGCCTGCTAAACCCGGTCAACACCAGAGACGCTATTCCAATCTGACAATCTTTCCAAATCACCTGTATTAGCACGCTAGGACAAATCAACGGCGCGGCATCGCCCAAGTTGCTCTCTCACTTATTCGGACACAGGCAAAGGACGCTCAAAAATTTCCTCTTGCGAGGAGTGCAGCGTGGTAACGGCCAAGCCGGATGCCTGAGACAGCATCGGCCCGGCCCACTCCGGATTTCTTAGAAATTCACCCGTCTTGTGGATTGTAGCGCATCCAGTGCGGCTTGAGCGTCGGAGACTTTGCGCTTGCGCTTCTGCTGCGGTTGATAGGCGATCTGGGCATGCGCCTCGCAATAGGCATCGCCCGCCTTGGAGCGGTGGCCGCAAAACCGGAAATCGCCGCTGGCCGGATCACCGATGGGCCATTTGCACATCGAATCCTTCAGCGTCAGAACGGTCGCGAACTCGCCATTCGGCAGGCGTTCCGGGGCGGGCGCTTCGATCGCTGTTTCGGCGGTTTTTCGAAGCGCTGGGACCTTGGTTTTGACCGGAGCGGCTACGCGCGGTTTGGGCGCGCGGGCCGGACGGCTGGACGGACGCGACGGTGCCGCCCGTCCGGATAGGCCCAGACGGTGCACCTTGCCGATCACGGCATTACGCGTCACGCCGCCGATTTTCTTGGCAATCTGACTGGCAGAATGGCCCTCGGCCCACAACTTCTTCAATTCTTCAACGCGGTCATCAGTCCAGGCCATTTTCTCGCTCCACCAATTCTGCGGTGATACACTGGGCGGTATCCCCGCCTCCCTCATCCGCAATATGTTGTGTCTTGTCCGAGATACAGTATCCAGAACGCGCCCTGCCACAAGATGCGCGCACTGATTCGCCTGTGGAAAGCTGATTCGGATGCAGTTGACCGGTGTGATCCGGCTCGCACAGCGCCCCGCCACATGCTAGGTGCGAAGCATGACAGACAGACAGAGTCTCCGCCCCACGCCTGTTCCCCGCCGCTTCGGTGCGTTGAACGCGCTCGGCCTGTGGACGCTCTACCGCAAGGAAGTACACCGTTTCTGGAAAGTCATGTTCCAGACCGTGTTTGCGCCGGTTGTGACCACATTGCTCTTCTTCGCCGTGATCAACCTGGCTTTCGGCGAACGCCGTGGTGACATCGCCGGCGTTCCGTTTTCAGATTTTCTGGCCCCCGGCCTGATCCTGATGGGCCTGTTGCAAAATGCCTTTGCGAACTCATCCTCCTCCATTCTGGTCTCCAAGGTGCAGGGCAATTCGGTCGATTTCCTGATGCCGCCCCTGTCGGCGCTGGAATTGATGATCGCCTTCATCGCCGGCGCGGTGACACGCGGCATCGTGGTGGCGGCGGCCACCGGAATCGTCATGGCTTTCTTTGTCGATCTGACACCGGCTCATATCTGGGCCATCGTCTTTTACGCCATCACCGGTGCATCGCTTATGGGCATGATCGGCCTGATTGGCGGGGTCTGGGCGGAGAAGTTTGACCACATCGCTGTGATCACCAACTTCATCATCACGCCTTTGACCTTCCTCTCCGGCACTTTCTATTCCATCGAGGTTCTGCCAGAGCCCTTCTATACGCTCAGCCACATCAATCCGTTTTTCTACATGATTGACGGTTTCCGTTATGGCTTCACCGACCATGCCGATGGCAGTATTCTGGCAGGTGTTTTCATCATCCTGGCGCTAAACGTCATTCTGATGACGATCTCCTATCTCGTCCTGCGCTCCGGCTGGCGCTTGAAGAGTTGACCGGAGAGGCCTAGACGGCTGTCTGAATACCACCAACATTTGAGGGAGATCACTTCATGCCTGCACCGCTTATGGACACTTATGCACCGCCGGATCTCGTTTTCGAGCGAGGTGAAGGTGTCCGCCTCTATACGGCTGAAGGAAAATCCTGGCTCGACTTCATTTCCGGTATCGCGGTCAACGCGCTCGGCCATCACCACCCGAAAGCTGTCGCCGCCCTGAAAGCGCAGGCCGACAAGCTCTGGCATCTTTCGAACATGTTCCAGGTGCCGGGTCAGATCGAGCTGGCGAAGAAATATACCGATGCGAGCTTCGCCGACCGTGTCTTCTTCACCAATTCCGGCACGGAAGCGGTCGAGTGTGCGCTGAAGACCGCGCGGCGCTATTTTTTCGACAAGGGCGAGCCGCACCGCTATCGCATCATCACCTTCACCGGGGCTTTTCATGGCCGTACCTATGGCGCGATCAATGCTGGCGGCAACCCGGCCTATCTCAAGGGCTTCGGTCCGCGCATGGAAGGCTTTGACCAGATTGAATTCGGCGATCATGATGCGTTGAAAGCCGCCATCACCGAAGAAACCGCCGCCATCCTGATCGAGCCGGTCCAGGGTGAAGGCGGAGTGCGCGCTGTGCCTGAACAATGCCTGCGCGGTTTACGCCAGCTTTGCGACGAGCACGGCATGCTGCTGATGTATGATGAAGTCCAGTGCGGCGCAGGCCGGACCGGAAAGTTGTTCGCGCATGAATGGGCAGGCGATGCCAAACCGGACATCATGGCCGTCGCCAAGGGCGTCGGTGGCGGCTTTCCCATGGGCGCCTGCCTTGCAACCGAAGAGGTCGGCAAAGGTATGGTTGTCGGCACACATGGTTCAACTTTTGGGGGCAATCCGCTGGCCATGGCGGTCGGCAATGTCGTCTTTGACGAGCTTACCACGCCGGGCTTCCTCGACAATGTAAACAAGGTCGCCAATTTCATGCAGCAACAACTGACCGGCCTTGCTGATCGCCATTCCGGTATCGTCACCGAAGTGCGGGGTAAAGGCCTGCTGCTGGGCATGAAGCTGGCTGACGATGTGGTGGCCAAGGAATTTACCGCAAAAGTTCGCGATCGCGGCCTTCTGATCGGTGCCGCGGGTGACAATGTCGCCCGTATGGCACCGCCGCTGGTGATCGACGAAGCCGATGCCAGCGAAGCCATCGGTATTCTTGACGACACGCTGAGCAATCTTTCCAAGCAGGCATGATGACAGACCTGCTGGGTGAAGAAGACGATCTGGCCGCGGCCTTTCAGGTCGATGGCCATGCAGCCCGCGGCCGCATCGTCCGCATGGGCGGCGTGCTGGACTCCATCATCTCCGCCCATGATCACCCGCCCGCAGTCCGGCGTCTGGTCGGCGAGGCGGTGCTGCTGGCGGCGCTCGTTGGCGACTCGCTGAAATTCGAGGGCCGCCTTATCATCCAGGCCAGCGGCGACGGGCCGGTCCAGTTCGTCGTCGCGGAATGGAATTCTGGCGGTGGCGTGCGCGGCATGGCGCAATATTCCGGTGACCCCGTCAGCGCGGATGCCGGCATTCCCGGCCTCCTCGGCACCGGATCCTTTGCCATGACGATTGATCCCGGTGAGGGCATGGAGCGGTATCAGGGCGTTGTCGCGCTGGAAGGCGACCGGCTCGGCCAGTGCGCGGAGCGCTATTTCGAGCAATCCGAGCAGACTCCGACCCGAATCCGGCTGGCCGTCGGTGAAAATGTCCAGACCGGCGGAAACTCCATCTGGCGCGGCGGCGGGGCCATCCTCCAACAGATCGCGAGCGATGAAGCGCGGGGCGATGCCTCCGCCGACTGGGATCATTGCCGGGCTCTGTTCGAGACCATTGCAGATGACGAGCTGATCGACCCGGATATTTCCGCTGCGACACTGGTCTACCGCCTCTTCCATGAAGACGGCGCGCGCCTGTTCAAACCCAAGACACTCACCAAGCATTGCCCCTGCAACCGTGAACGTCTGGCGGAAATCCTCGCGCGTTTTTCAGCCGAGGATCAGGCGGAAATGGAAAAGGACGGCAAGATCGGCATGACCTGCGAATATTGTAACCGGCTGTTCGAATTCAACCCCGCAGAAATTGGCACCACCACGGTCTCATGACTGCCAGAAGCGCGGGGTGAACAGAATCAGCACCGTCAGGACTTCCAGCCGTCCGATCAGCATCGTCGCCGACATCAGCCATTTGGCCGCATCCGGCAGCGGTTGATACGTTCCTGCAGGCCCGATGATATTGCCCAAACCCGGTCCGACATTGGCCAGTGTAGAGGCAGCGCCGGACAGCGCCGTTGTGGTATCCAGCCCGATCGCCCCCAGCACCGCCGCCGACACTGTAAAAACGGCAATGAAAGCAAACAGAAAGCCCAGCACCGAATAGACCAGTTCGGGAGAGACCGGGCGGCCGCCATAGCGCAGCGGTGTAATGGCGCGCGGGTGGGCGAGCGAGACAATATGCTGGCGCATGGCCAGAAGCGCGATCTGATAGCGGAAAATCTTGACCGAACAGGTGGTTGATCCGGCACATCCTCCGGCAAACATCAACACGAAAAACCCGGCCGTCGCCGGTGCGCCCCACACCCCGAAATCCGTCGTCGCATAGCCTGTTCCGGTGATGACAGAGATGGTGTTGAAAGCCGCGGTGCGAATGCCCGCGCCGGGGGCATAAAGCTCCGCCGCAATAACAAAGGCCGACATGGCTGCAACCGCCGCAATGACAAAGATGAAAAAACCCTGCACCTGCGGATCGCGCCACAGCGCAGACGGATGCCCCCTCACCAACAGTAAATAGGCGACGAAAGGTAACGACGCCAGCAGCATGAAAATCATCGCGACATAGTCGGATCCCCCTTCGGTAAACGCCGCCATCGAGGCATCGCGGGTGGAAAACCCCGCCGTGGCTACAGTGGTCATGGCATGCGCGATGGCATCGAAACCGCTCATGCCTGTGACCCCGTAAGCCATGGCGCAGACCACTGTCAGTGAAAGATAGATGAGCGAAACGGCAGCCGCGATTTCCGCGGCGCGCGGCAGCACTTTTTCTGACGAATTGTCCGAGGATTCGAGCCGGAAAAGCTGCATCCCGCCAACACCCAGAAGCGGCCAGATCGCCATCGCTGTCACGATAATCCCGATGCCGCCAATCCATTGCAGGATGGCGCGCCACATCAAAAAGCCTGGCGGACGTGCATCCAGCCCGGTCACCACGGTCGCGCCGGTCGTAGTCAGGCCCGATATCACTTCGAACATGGCGTCAGTCCAGCCAAGGTCATGGCCGCCCAACCGCATGGGCAAAGCGGCAAAAACCGCCATCACAATCCACGATCCGGCCGTCACCAGAAAAGCCGATCTTGTGGTCAGATTGCGGTCGTCGGGCCTGACCGCCAGCGCCACGGCAAGGCCGAGAAACACGCCAAAACCCGCCGACCAGAAAAATGCTGACGCACTCTCAGGCGCGCCGGCATTGAAATCCATGAAAGCCGGAATCAGCATGGCTGCAGAAAGACTGGCGACCATGATGCCCAGCACAAACAGAATGGTCCGGACCGAGGAACTCATCAGATTTGATCCTGCCGGTTAATGGACCGCTGTCCGGTCGTGGGGACTGTCGAGCGAGAAAGCCGGCACGCGCGCATCAAAATGTCCCCCTACGGCACACGTCATCCCGAAACTGCCCTGCATGAAACCCGACGGTGTTTTCAGGGGCGCTCCGGACGTATACGAGAAGCGCTGTCCCGGTTCCAGCACCGGCTGCTCGCCGACCACGCCGGGGCCGCGCACGGTTTCAACCCGCCCGGACGCATCGGTAATCAGCCAGTGCCGCGATATTAACTGCACTCTCTCCTCGCTCCGGTTCTCGATCTCTATCGTATAGGCCCAGAGATAGCGTTGCGCCTCCGGATCGGATTGGGCTGGCAGGAATTCGGGCTCGACACGCACCACAACGCCGCGGGTTTCGCATTCATACCGGGTGATGTCGTGCGGTCTGACCATGACGTGATGATCCCCCCGAATGCCGCCGGGCTCAAGCCCCGCATTCCGCTCTTTCTCGCAAGCGCATTATCCCGTAACCAAGAGACCTCTTAATGCGTTAATGGACACCTTTATGAGCATTGCCGGTATTCTGCCCGACACCGAAATTTCCGCACTCGCCGGAGCGGGCGGCATTGCCGCGCCCGCCCCCTTCGTGGAAAATCAGGTTCAGCCCGCCAGCCTTGATCTGCGGCTGGGCCGGACCGCCTACCGCCTGCGTGCCAGCTTCCTGCCGGGCGAGGCGCGCACCGTCGAGGACGTTCTGAAAAGCGGCCTGGTCATGCACACGCTCGACCTGTCCGCCGGAGCCGTGCTGGAAACCGGCTGTGTCTACCTCGTGCCGCTGATGGAGAGCCTGGATCTACCGCCAGAGATCAGCGCCGCCATGAATCCCAAGAGCTCCACCGGGCGGATTGATGTCTTCACCCGGGTTATCGCCGATCATGCCACCGCTTTTGATTCCGCGCCTGCTGGTTATGCCGGTCCGCTCTATGTCGAGATATCGCCGCGCACCTTCTCCATCCTCACCCGGCCCGGTGACCGGCTGGTCCAGGCCCGCTTTCGCCGCGGCCTGCGTCAGGCAACGCGGGAAATCACCGTCTCGGTCGATCTGGAAGGGATTGGCGGCCGCATCGGCTATCGCGCCCGCCGCCATTCCGGCCTGATTGATCTGGCCAAGATCGGCGGGCATGACCCGCGCGATTTCTGGGAAGAGATCGATGTGCGTCAGGGGCGGATGATTCTCGATCCCGGCGAATTCTATATCCTGGCCTCGCGCGAACCGGTCATCATCCCGCTGGATGAAGCCGCCGAAATGGCTCCCATCGCCCCGGAGATCGGAGAGTTCCGCGCCCATTATGCCGGCTTTTTCGATCCCGGCTTCGGCGTCGCCGAAGCGGGCGGAACCGGCGGACGCGCCGTTCTGGAAGTGCGAGGCCGCGACGTGCCCTTCTTTCTGGAACACGGTCAGGCCGCCGCCCGT
>PFFX01000044.1:35779-36256 GCA_002783385.1 Rhodobacterales bacterium CG15_BIG_FIL_POST_REV_8_21_14_020_59_13
ACCGCCCGCCCGGCCCGGCCTTATGGCATGCAGGGGTCCAACTACCAGGCACAGAAGCTCAAGCTGGCGAAATATTTTTCGGGTTGAGGACGGGCCGGTAGCCGCCGGCGCGCATGCCGCTTGCCCTCCCCATCCGCCGGGGTAGAATTGGTTGTGCACGCGGGTGTAGCTCAATGGTAGAGCAGAAGCTTCCCAAGCTTACGACGAGGGTTCGATTCCCTTCACCCGCTCCAGTGCACCCAGTACCTGGCCGACCAGATCGGCTGCGGCAAAGGGCTTTTCGATCAGCCCGGTAAATCCGGCAGCCGCATAGCGCGCATCCTGCTCCACACTTGCGTCTGCGGTCAGGGCGATGACCGGCCCGTCAAAGCCGGCCGCGTGCAGCGCTTCACACGCCGCAATCCCGTCAATCCCGGGCATTTTGATATCCAGAAGGATCAGGTCGAAGGCCTGCGCCTGCGCCGCCGCAAGGGCGGC
>PFFX01000154.1 GCA_002783385.1 Rhodobacterales bacterium CG15_BIG_FIL_POST_REV_8_21_14_020_59_13
CTCCGAAAATATTCGCACTCCCCCCGCCAGGTGTCAGGGCGGCAATGGCGAGATCGCCAACCGCGTCGTGCCCGTTGAGAGAAATGCCATTTCGCACAAACCGGGCGCGCAGATAGCGCCATAATTTGGCGATCTCATCGGCGGATCTGGCGCCCTCATTGATTTCACCTACGGTGCGGCCATCAATCATGGAGGCCGCAAAGTCGGTACGGTGATGGATGGTCACCGGAGCGACCACACCGTGCTGTGACAGCGCAACAGCGGTTTCACCGGTAATCCGGGCCCGCGCCGTGGCCGAATTGACGACAAAGACCAGCGGCTTGGAAAAGCTCTCGACAATATCGACCGTCGGCCCGACGGCGCGCAGATCATGCGGGCTGGGGCGGGTCGGAACGACGACCAGATCCGCATGACGAACCACTCCGGCAATGGACTCGGTCACCGCCGGGGGCGTGTCGATGACAATCAATTTAAAACCGGATTTCTCCAGATACTTGATGCCGGCTTCCAGTTCTCCGATGGAAACGCGGGCATAGGCCGGCGTTGCGCTGGTGCGGGCATTCCACCATTTCGCCAGCGAGCCTTGCGGGTCGGTATCGATCAGGGCCACCGGACCATCACCGGCCCGCTCGGCCTCGACCGCAATATGCCCGGAGAGCGTGGTCTTGCCTGACCCGCCCTTTTGCGACGCGAAAACGACGACATTCGCCCGGTTCGCCATACTCACCCTCACACCATCCACGCCGGTCTTCCGGCTGTCTGGCGTGGAGCCCACCACATTTCCCCATAAGGTCCGTTTAAGCGCATCGTTCAAATTTGACGGATCGTCCGCTTGGTGGCGTCAGGGTTACCCGCAGGAAAACGGATTCCTTCGGATTGTCCGCCCGCTGATCTCTTTACAGCCGCTGAAAGTCTGGCCATGATGCTGCAGCGCAGCATGATGGGGGAGAATATGTTCGCACTGGCAGCACAAGTCGCGGGGGCGGTTGCTGCTCCTTCCGAGCCTGATGTTATGGCCTTTGTGGCCGACACGATGTTGCTGATGATCTCAGGCATGGTCGTCGTCTTCATGGCTGCCGGCTTCTGCATGCTGGAAACCGGGCTGGTGCGGGCCAAGAATGCCGCCACCATATCGCTCAAGAATATCACGCTCTTTTCCATTGCCGGGCTGACCTATTACCTGGTGGGCTACAGGCTGATGTATGACGGGGTCGATGGCGGTCTGATCGGCACGCTGGGCGTCTGGTCGCCCGATGCACTGGATGAGCCGTCCGGGACCATGGCCTCATCCGCAGACTGGTTCTTCCAGATGGCCTTTGTGGCGACGGCAGCCTCGATTGTCTCGGGTACGCTCGCCGAGCGGATCAAACTGGGGCCCTTCCTCCTTTTCATCGTGGTGCTGACGGCGTTGATCTATCCCGTTGCCGGAGCCTGGAAGTGGGGCGAAGGCTGGCTGCATGTGATGGGCTTTCAGGATTTCGCGGGGTCGACGCTGGTCCATTCTGTCGGTGGCTGGGCGGCGCTGACGGGTGCCCTGTTCCTTGGACCCCGATATGGAAAGTACGCGCCGGACGGACGGATTCAGAAACCAATGCCCGGCTCCAACCTGCCGCTTGCCGCACTGGGCACATTTATACTCTGGTTCGGCTGGTTCGGCTTCAATGGCGGCTCGCAACTGGCGGCTGGCACGATTGAGGATGTCAGCGCGGTCGGGAAAATACTCGCCAATACGAATATGGCCGCGGCGGCGGGCGTGCTGGGGGCGTTCGCCACGGCCTATTTCGTGTTCAAGAAGCCGGACCTGACACTGGTGCTCAATGGTGCGATTGGCGGGCTGGTCGCGATCACCGCCGGACCACTGGACCCTGCCCTGTGGCAGTCCATCCTTATCGGAGGCACCGGCGGCGTTCTGGTCGTGGTGACCGTGCCCCTGCTGGACAAGCTCAGGATTGACGATGTGGTCGGCGCCATTCCGGCTCACCTGGTCTGCGGCATCTGGGGGACTCTGGTCGCGGCTCTCACGACACAGGCCGAAGGACTGAATGTGCTGAGCCAGCTGGGCGTTCAGGCACTCGGCATTCTCGCCATAGGGGCGTTTGTTGCGTCGCTGAGTGCGGGAGTCTGGCTCGCCCTGAAACATACGATCGGGCTTCGGCCGACAGTCGATGAGGAAATCGCCGGCCTGGATAAATCCGAACTGGGCATGGAAGCCTATCCGGATTTCTACACCGGATAAAAAGTGGCGCGGCAGACCCGGATTGCAAAGGGTCTGCCGCGCCTGCCTCCCGGTCCCGCCGGTGGGCATCTGGTGGTGATCTAGTCGAATTCGGTCAGCCGCATGGAGACCTGCAGACCTTTTGTCAGTTGGTCGTAGGCTTTCAGCGTCAGGAATTCATCGAATGTGTCTGACAGGACGAGCTCTCTCAGCAGACCGGCGGCGGCTTTCACCTCGTCCGGACCGGAGAGGTGATGGCCTGCGTCTTCAAGGATTTCGGCTTCGGCGATATTGATCGCTTCCTCCATCCAACCGTTATCCAGAACCGTGCCATCTTCTGTCTTTGCACCGCAAACCCGCCATTGCCACAGCTGGGCGCGGGCGATTTCGGCGGTCGCGGCATCTTCCATCATATTACGGATGGGTGCCGCTCCTCGCCCGGCCAGCCATCCGGCGATATAACGGATCGCAACATCGACATTCTCGCGGGCCCCGGCTTCGGTGATGGTGCCTTCAGGGGCCGCCACCAGATCCGCAGCTGTACCGGTAACGGCGATTTTCCGGTCGATCTGGTTGGGGCCAGACATGACATCGTCAAACGCCGCCTTGGCCACCGGAACAAGGTCCGGGTGGGCCACCCAGCAGCCGTCATGGCCGTCTGTGGCTTCACGTGTCTTGTCATCCCTCACCTGCTCAAACGCCAGATTATTGGCGGCTTCATCACCCTTGACCGGTATGAACGCTGACATGCCGCCCATGGCATGCGCGCCGCGGCGGTGACAGACCGCAATGACGCGCTTGGAATAGGCGTGCATGAAAGGTGTCGCCATGGTGATTTGCGACCGGTCTGGAAGGACGCGGTCAGCATGTCCGCGAAGGCGCTTGATATAAGAGAAGATATAATCCCAGCGGCCGCAATTGAGGCCGGTACAATAATCACGCAATTCGTAGAGGATTTCGTCGAGTTCAAATGTGGCGGGAAGGGTTTCGATCAAAACCGTGCAGCGGATCGTGCCACGTTCCAGCCCCAGAACCTCTTCAGCGTGGCTGAACACCAGCGCCCAGAACCGCGCCTCGAAGCGGCTTTCCAGCTTTGGCAGATAGAAATAAGGCCCCGTACCGCGCACATTGAGCGCATCATGATTGTGATAAAGATAGAGGCCGAAATCAAAGAGTGAGGCGGAGATCGGCCGGCCATTGACCTGCATATGGCGTTCATCGAGATGCAGCCCGCGCGGGCGGATGATCAGTGTGGCCGCATCAGATGATACCCGGTAGCGCTTGCCATTCCTGTCATCGGTGAAATCGATCTGGCGGCGGATGGCTTCGCGCAGATTGATCTGCCCGTCGACCATATTGGCCCATTTCGGCGAGGAGGCATCCTCGAAATCCGCCATGAAGCAACGCGCACCGGAATTGAGCGCATTGACCACCATCTTGCGGTCGACCGGGCCGGTAATCTCGACCCGGCGGTCGCGCAAATCTGATGGGGCCGGGCGCACCGTCCATTCAGAGGCACGGATATCCGCGGTCTCTTCGGGAAAATCCGGCAGAGCGCCGGCGTCAAATTCCGCCTGGCGCTTTTGCCGGTCCTCTAGCAGCGCCTTGCGGCGGCCATCGAAACGGCGATGCAAACCGATCAGGAATGATAAGGCGTGCGGGGCGAGAATGGCACGGTAGCCGGGCTCCATCGGTCCCAGAAGATCCACACCATTGGGATTGGCCTTGTTCATGGTCTTGCTCCCGATGGCCATTTATTCCGCCGCGAACTGAGCGGATTCGGTGGATTCGCCCATGGCCGTAGTGGAGGACTGACCGCCCGACAGCGTCTGATTCACCAGATCGAAATAGCCGGTGCCGACTTCACGCTGGTGGCGTGTGGCGGTGTAACCGTCTTTTTCGGAAGCAAATTCAGCCTGCTGCAGCTCAGAATAGGCACCCATGCCGCGGTCGCGATAGCCCCTTGCCAGGCTGAACATGCCGTAATTGAGCTGGTGGAAACCGGCGAGGGTGACGAACTGGAACTTATAGCCCATCGCGCCGAGTTCACGCTGATAGGTTTCGATGGTGTCCTTGCCGAGATTGGCTTCCCAGTTGAAGGAAGGTGAACAATTATAGGCCATCATCTTGCCGGGAAATTCCTTCTGGACCGCTTCGGCGAAGCGCCGGGCTTCCTCCAGATTCGGCTTGGAGGTTTCCCACCAGAGCAGGTCCGCATATTTAGCATAGGCGAGGCCGCGCTTGATGCAGTGATCGACCCCCCTGCCCTGTTTCAGACGAAAGAAGCCTTCCGCCGTCCGGCCGGCATCAAAATCAATGAATTCGTGATCTCGCTCATCAATATCGGAATTGATCAAGGTAGCAGATTCCGCATCCGTCCGGGCGATGGTCAGGGTCGGCACGCCCAAAACATCGGCAGCAAGCCTTGCGGCATTGAGATTGCGCTGATGCGCCCTGGTGGGGATCAGAACCTTGCCGCCCAGATGGCCGCATTTCTTTTCAGCCGCGACCTGGTCTTCGAAATGCACCCCGGCCGCACCAGCCTCGATATAGGCGCGCATGATTTCATAGCAGTTGAGCGGGCCGCCAAAACCGGCTTCGGCATCGGCGACAATCGGCGCAAACCAGTCGCGCGTCAGATTGCCCTCGGAGACCTCGATCTGGTCGGCGCGTTGAAGCGTGCGGTTGATCTTTTTTGCCAGTTCCGGACCGGAATCCGCCGGATAAAGCGATTGATCAGGATACATGGCACCGGCTTCATTGGCGTCGGCCGCGACCTGCCAGCCCGACAGGTAGATGGCTTTCAGACCGGCGCGGACCATCTGCATGGCCTGACCGCCGGTGAGCGCGCCTAGCGCATTGATATAGGGCTCGGTTTTCAGCAAGGTCCATAACGTCATTGCACCGCGCTCGGCGAGCGTGTGCTGGATCTGGACCGAGCCGCGCAATTTCAGGACATCCTCTGCAGAATAGTCGCGGTCAATGCCGCTGAAGCGATCCGAAGTGGCGGCGGGAACAAGGTCGTTAAACGTCGTCATTTTGCAATCCTCAATTTGAAAGCCGGGTAAGTGGCCGTCCTGAAGATCAACCTGACAATGATAACTTTCCCTGTCTACACAAGGACAATTCAAAAGAGGAGGCCGTGTGTACATATATTACTTGTCATTGTGTCATTTTGTGAATAGTTGACATTATGGATTTACAGAACGAGAAAATCTTCGCCGGGGCGAGGTTGCGGCGTTTGCGCCGTGAACGCAGCCTGACACAGGCCGATGCCGCCGGCATGCTGGGACTGTCCCCCAGCTATCTCAATCTGCTGGAGCGCAATCAGCGCCCGCTGACCGCGCGCGTGCTGCTCGCCGTAGCGGCGGCATTCGACATTGATGTCCGCAGCCTCGCCGAAGGCTCGGACCGTCAATTGGTAACCGATCTGGAATCAGCAGCGGCTGACCCGGCGTTGGCCGTTCTCGGGCTCGACCGCACCGAACTGACCGAACTCGCCGAGAGCCAGCCGCGCGCGGCTGAAGCCCTTACGCTCCTGCATCAGGCGTATCGCAATGCTGCTGAGTCCTCGGCAGATCTGGCCGCTCAGCTTGAGGGCGGCGACCGGGCCGGACAACTGAGCCCGACCGAGGCTGTCCGAAATGCCATCGACAAGCGCCATAATTACTTTCCGAAACTGGAAACGGCCGCTGAAGCCTTTGGCAGTGAACTGAAACTTACACCGGATAATCGCAACGCGGCGCTAGAGGTCCGGCTGAAGGATGAGCACGGCATTATCGTGCGCACCTTCGAGGATGATGTGATGGGTGGCGCCCGTCAGCGGATGGATTTTCACACACGGCGATTGATGCTGTCGGACCGGCTCTCGGCCAATGCGCGTCCGATGCAAATGGCGACGACGCTGGCCTTGCTGGAGTTTGGCGACCTGCTGGATGCCGAAGTTACCGCTGCCGGACTGGGGGCAAAAACAGAGGATGCGCTCTACCGGGCCGGACTGGCGCGCTATTTCGCCGGAGCCTTGCTGGCTCCCTATGAAGCCTTTCTGACGCTGGCAGAGAAGAGCCGTTATGACATCGGCCGCTTGCAACGCCGGTTCGGGCTCGGTTTTGAAGCAGTCTGTCACCGGTTGACCACGCTGCACAAGCCGGAGGCGAGCGGGATTCCCTTCTTTATGGTGCGGATGGATCCGGCCGGAAATGTCTCCAAACGCTTCGGCGGTGCAATCCTGCCCTTTGCACGCTCTAGCGGTTCGTGCCCGAAATGGACTCTTTCTGACGCCTTTCGCGCACCGGAGACGCTGATCACCCAGCGCTTCGCCCTGCCCGATGCATCGGAATATCTGTCGATTGCGCAGGCCGTCTTCCGGCCGGGTGCGGATCATGAACCACCTGTCCGCCATGTCGTGGCGGTCGGTTGTGAGTGGACGCGGGCCGGAGAGACGATCTACGGCGAGGCCCTGGCTCCTGTCACACCGACGCCCATCGGTCTGACCTGCCGGCTATGCGAGCGCGACGCCTGTGCCCACCGGGCCTTCCCGTCCATGCAGAGGGAAATGAATATCAATCCCTGGCGGCAGGCGGCCGGCCCCTATGCAAGCGATGAACATATCTAGGGTCAGGACCTGTGGCCCGCCCCTCCTGATGGTGGATGACCGGCCGCTAGCGGCGCAAATCGAAGCGGTCTAGCTCCATCACTTTGGTCCAGGCCGCGACAAAGTCGGTGACGAATTTTTCGCCGGCATCGGCTGCGCCATAGACTTCACAGATGGCCCGGAGCTGGGAGTTCGAGCCGAAGACGAGGTCGGTCCGCGTGGCCGTCCAGACCGTCTTGCCGGTTGCCCGGTCACGGCCCTCGAACAGCTCCCCATCCTCTCCGACCGGCACCCATTCGGTTTTCATGTCCAGCAGGTTGACGAAAAAGTCATTCGTCAGCGTACCGGCATTGGCCGTGAACACGCCATGGCGTGCGCCTCCAACCGTGTTGCCAAGGACACGCAAGCCGCCGACAAGCACGGTCATTTCCGGTGCGCTCAGGCCAAGAAGCTGAGCCCGGTCGACGAGCATTTCCTCGGTCGGGACGGTAAACTTCCCGCGCGACCAGTTTCGGAAGCCGTCGGCCTCAGGCTCCAGCGGTTCAAAGCTTTCAGCGTCGGTCTGGTCTTCGGTGGCGTCGCCGCGGCCTGTTGATACCGGCACAGAGACGTCAAAGCCCGCATCCTGCGCAGCCTTTTCAACGGCCGCCGCACCGCCGAGCACGATCAGATCGGCCAGCGAGACGTCGAAACCGGCTCCGGCGCGAATGTCTTCGAAGACGCGGAGACCCTTCGCCAGCTGGTCCGGTTGGTTCACGGCCCAGTCTTTCTGAGGTGCAAGCCGGATGCGCGCTCCATTGGCACCGCCGCGCTTGTCGGACTGGCGGAAGGTCGAGGCCGAAGCCCAGGCGGTCTGAACCAATTCCGCCACAGTCAGGTCCGAGCCGAGAATTGCTTCCTTGAGCTGGTTGGTCTGGGTACGAGTCAGCGGTGTGCCGGGCGGGACCGGATCTTGCCAGATCAGATCCTCGTCCGGCACTTCAGTGCCGAGATAGCGGGCCTTCGGGCCCATGTCGCGGTGGGTCAGCTTGAACCAGGCGCGGGCGAATGCGTCCGCGAATGCGTCGGGGTCTTCATGGAACCGCTTCGAGATCGGGCCATAGATCGGGTCCAGCCGCATCGCCATGTCAGCGGTGGTCATGATCGTCGGCACCTTCTTCGACGAATCGTGCGCCGCCGGGGCCATGTCTTCTTCGCGCGGGTTTACCGGCGTCCATTGCCAGGCACCTGCGGGGCTCTTTTCGAGGTTCCACTCGTATCCGAAGAGGATGTCGAAATAGCCGTTGTCCCAGCGGGTCGGGTTGGCGGTCCAGGCGCCCTCGATGCCAGAGGTGATGGTGTCGTCGCCGTGGCCCGAGCCATGCGAAGAGATCCAGCCCAACCCCATCTGCTCAAGCGGAGCGGCTTCCGGTTCCGGCCCGACCAATGCAGCGTCGCCGGCGCCGTGGGTTTTGCCGAAGGTGTGGCCGCCGGCGGTGAGCGCCACGGTTTCCTCATCATTCATCGCCATGCGGGCGAAGGTCTCGCGCACGTCGCGGCCCGAGGCGAGTACGTTGGGCTCGCCGTCTGGTCCCTCAGGGTTGACGTAGATCAGGCCCATCTGCACGGCCGCCAGCGGGTTTTCGAGATCGCGCTCGCCGGAATAGCGGCTGTTTTCGGCCTTGGAGCCGGCCAGCCACTCGGTCTCGGCGCCCCAGTAGATGTCTTCCTCGGGCGCGTAGATGTCTTCACGGCCACCGGCGAAACCAAAGGTCTTGAAGCCCATGGATTCCATCGCGACATTGCCCGCAAGGATCATCAGATAG
>PFFX01000053.1:0-8238 GCA_002783385.1 Rhodobacterales bacterium CG15_BIG_FIL_POST_REV_8_21_14_020_59_13
CGACGCCTACATGATCGAAGGATTGGCCGCGATTGCACCGGACCACATAAAGTCAAAACCGGTTGATCCGGACGCAGTGGTCGACAGCCTCGATGACACCATCGCCGCCCTGCTCCTGACCCATACCCATTACAAGACCGGACATATCCGCGACATGAAGGCCGTAACCGCCGCCGCTCATGCCACGGGCGTGCCCGTCATCTGGGATTTGTCGCATTCCTGCGGGGCCATGCCGGTGGATCTTAACAGCTGCAAGGCTGATTTTGCCGTGGGCTGCGGATATAAATATCTCAATGGCGGGCCCGGCGCTCCGGCCTTCACATTTGTGGCCAGGCGGCATCAGGAAAAAGTGTTTCCGGCCCTGTCCGGCTGGTTGGGACACAAACAACCCTTTGCCTTCGATGACACCTATACGCCCGGGCCCGGCATTCATCGTTTTCAGTGCGGCACACCCGGAATCATAGGGTGTGCCGCGCTGGAAACCGGCGTTGATCTGATGCTGGAAGCCGATATGGCCGCGCTGCGCCGTAAATCCTCGGCCCTGGGCGATCTTTTCATCCAGCTGGTTGAACAGAGCTGTTGTGAGTTCGGTTTTGAACCCGCCTGCCCGCTTGATGCAAAACAGCGCGGAAGCCAGGTGAGTTTTCGTCATCGAGAAGGCTATGCCATCATGCAGGCGCTGATTGCGCGCGGCGTGATCGGTGATTTCAGGGCCCCGGACATCCTCCGTTTCGGCTTTGCGCCGCTCTACAATTCCTATGCCGATGTCTGGAACGCTGTGGACACTCTGCGCGATGTCATGACAACGAACGAATGGAATCGGGCCCGGTTCAAACAGAAGGCGGCTGTCACATGAGCGAAATCGTCACCACAGAACGCCGCGAAGATTGCCTGATCATCCGCGTCAATAATCCACCGGTAAACGCGCTGGGTCATGCGGTCCGCGCAGGTATTGTCGATGCCCTGCAAGAGACCGGCGATGCAAAATATGCCGTGCTCCATTGCGAAGGCCGGACGTTTTTTGCAGGCGCCGACATCACCGAATTTGGCAAGTCGCCACTAGCGCCCTCCCTGGCGGACATGATTGCAGCGCTTGAAGATTGCCCTATCCCGGTCATCGCCGCCATTCATGGTGTGGCACTCGGAGGTGGTCTCGAGACCGCGCTGGGTTGTGATGATCGCATCATTGACCGCAAGGCGCGTATCGGTTTTCCCGAAATTGATCTGGGTATATTCCCGGGTGCAGGCGGCACCCAGCGCGCCCCGCGTCTGACGGGCATGGCCGCAACCCTCTCCATGATCCTTGATGGCAAACACGTCGATGCTGCGCGGGCGGTAGAAATAGGTCTCTGTGATGAAATTTCTGATGGTGATCTTCTTGAAAACGCCATCGCTTTTGCGCGGAAGCAGACGCAAAAGCGCCGCGTAAAAGATTTGCCGCCCCCCCAGCCAGATCAGGCTGCTATTGACGCAGAGCTAGCAAAGGCCGCCAAGGTGCGCCGGGGGCAGGTCGCCGTCAAAAAGGCCGCTGAAGCCGTGATCGCCTCCGCCGCACTGCCTTTTGAGCAGGGCCTTGAAAAAGAGCGCGATCTTTTTCTCGAACTGATTGGCGGCCCACAGGCACGGGCCATGCGCCACCTCTTCTTCGCCGAACGCCTGTCAACCCGCGTTGACGGCTTGAGCGTGACACCGAAATCGCTCGGCCTGTTTGGTGTGGTGGGCTCGGGCACAATGGGCGGCGGCATTGCCATGGCGTTTGCCAATGCCGGTTTTTCCGTGCGTCTGTTTGATGCCAATGCGGATGCGCTGAAGTCCGGGCTGGAGAAAATCAGAAGCCTCTATCTGGCGTCAGCCTCCAAAGGCCGGATCAGCGAAGCCGAGGCGCTTGATCGCTTCGACCGCATCCAGCCTGCCGATGATTGGAAGGGGTTTGCAGCCTGTGATTTGATTATCGAAGCTGTGTTCGAACGCATGGACATCAAGAAAGCCGTCTTCGCCGAACTGGACCGCGTCGCCCGGCCCGAGGCCATTCTGGCCACAAACACCTCTTATCTGGATATCAACGAAATTGCGGCTTCCACAAAAGATCCCTCCCGCATTCTCGGCCTTCATTTCTTTTCTCCCGCGAATGTCATGCGCTTGCTGGAAATCGTCCGCGGCGAAAAAACGTCCGATATGGCTCTGGCGACCGCACTGGATGCCGCAAGAAACATCCAGAAAGTCCCGGTCGTTTCCGGTGTCTGCCATGGCTTCATCGGCAACCGCATGCTGAAAGGCTATGGCCGTGAGGCCGGCCTGTGCATGATGGAGGGGGCGGCACCTGAAGCCATCGACAAGGCACTCTATGATTTCGGCATGCCGATGGGCCCGCTAGCCATGGCTGATCTGGCCGGTCTTGATATCGGGTATGACAATCGCCGCTCCATGACAGCCGGTGAGGATTACGACCCTCTCGCCTCCCTGCTTCAGGACCGGCTGGTTGAAATGGGCCGCAAGGGCCAGAAAACCGGAGCGGGGATCTACAAATACGAGCCCGGCAACCGTCTACCTCAACCTGATCCCGAAATCGCGTCCCTGATTGAGCAGCTTGCCGACGAAAACGGCATCAGACGCCGTGATGTGGCGGCCGATGAGATTGTTGAACGCTGCATGCTGGCGCTGATTAATGAGGGCGTGGACATTCTTTCCGAAGGCGTCGCCCAGCGCGCCAGCGATATCGACGTGGTTTATGCCAATGGCTATGGCTTTCCACGCTATCGAGGTGGTCCGATGTTTTATGCAGACGAACTTGGTGCTTCACACATTCTGGAACGCATCGGACATTATCAGGACATTCATGGTGCCAAATGGTGGACGCCCTCGCCGCTGCTACGAGAGCTGGCGGCCACAGGCGGCACATTCGGCAATTGGAAAAAGGGATAAGAAATGGGACATCTGACCGGGCAGACGGCGGTAATCACAGGCGGCGGGACAGGCATCGGCCTCGCTATCGCCAATAGACTGGCTGCGGATGGTGCCAATTGCGTGCTGATGGGCCGCAATCTGGGGCGTCTGGAAACCGAAGCGGCCAACATTCCCCGCGCAAGCGCCATTCAGTGCGACGTTACGGATGCGGCGGGGGTCGAGGCGGCTTTCAAGAAAGCCCGCGCCGATGGTCGGGTCACCATTCTGGTGAACAATGCGGGCATCGCTTCCTCTGCCCCGTTTCACCGCATGAGCGAAGAAGAATTCCTGCGCATTCAGGACGTCAATGTCACCGGCGTTTTCCGCTGCACCCGGGCCGTGACCAATGATCTGCGCACTGCCGATTCCGGCCGCCTCATCAACATTTCCTCCATCGCAGGACTAACAGGCGGTCCTTATATTTCGCATTATTGCGCCTCAAAGCATGCCATCATCGGTCTGACCCGGGCGCTGGCTTCAGAATGGGCGAAAACAAACACCACAGTGAATGCGATCTGCCCCGGCTATGTCCGGACCGAAATGGCTGAAGGCGCGATCCATACCATTATGGGGAAAACCGGTGCCACGCGCGAACAGGCTATTGCCGAACTCGCCAAGAGCAATCCGCAAGGCCGTCTGCTCGAAGTTGAGGAAGTTGCGGAAATCGCGGGCTGGCTGTGTCACCCGGACAGCCGCAGCATCAACGGTCAGGCCATTGCGCTCAATGGCGGACATTCCATGTAGGAAGCAGCGGCTTTTATGCCTAGAAAGCCTGTGACAATCAGTGAGGGTGCGATGCGTCAATTCTATGTCTTCATCAAATGCGAACTGGGCCGGACCTATGATGTCGCCGGCGATATCGTCGATAAGATCGAGGAAGCGCGGCATGTCCACTCGGTCTCCGGCGTCTATGATCTCCTCGCTCATTTTTCGGTTGAGTCCGAAGAGGATATCGGCCGTTTTGTGAACCAGCGCCTGCAAATCCTGCCAGGCATCAAGGACACCCAGACCATTCTCTGTTTCAACGCGTTTACACCGGACCGCGGTCTGGGCGAAGGCTGAGCCATGCATCTCGGCGTTTTCGACCTTTTCAAGATCGGCGTCGGCCCCTCCAGTTCCCATACGGTCGGGCCGATGAAAGCCGGCGGACTGTTCATCGCCCGGGTCAGGGATGAGCACGGTCTTGACCGTCTCGCCCGCCTCCAGGTCGAGCTATACGGCTCACTCGCCTTTACCGGCGTCGGTCACGGCACGGACAATGCGATCCTTCTGGGGCTGGAAGGAGAAGATCCGGCAACCATCAACCCCGACACCATGGCAGGAAAAATCGAACGCATCCGGAAGGATGGGAAACTGAACGCTGGCGGGGAACATGAAATCACCTTCGACATTGATGAAGACTTGATCTTCGATGGTGGCAAACGTCTCCCCTTTCATTCAAATGCAATGAAATTCAATGCATTGGATAAATATGATGAAGTTCTACGGGAGGAAATATGGTATTCCATCGGCGGCGGTTTCGTCATTGATGAACGCGAAGCCGGGCGCAATTCTGCAGTCGGTGATCAGGAGGGAGAGCCCTATCCTTTCAATACCGGCGACGAGTTGATTGCACTGGGCAAAAAGCATGATCTGTCGATCCCGGAAATCATGCTGGCGAACGAGAAAACTTTCCGGACCGAAAAGGATATTCGCGACGGCATCAAAACCATCTGGAAAGCCATGGAAAGCTGCATTGATCGCGGCCTCAGGCAGGATGGCATCCTGCCGGGCGGTCTCAATGTTAAACGCCGCGCGCCGAAAATGCACCGCTTCCTGCTTGAGAACCCGGACAAGGCCGAAGCCGACCCCCTCACCGCCATGGACTGGATCAATCTCTGGGCCATGGCCGTCAATGAAGAAAACGCTGCGGGCGGGCGCGTTGTGACCGCGCCGACAAATGGAGCCGCCGGGATCATTCCCGCCGTAGCCCGCTATTTCGACCGGCATCATCGCCGCACCGGCGACGCTGAATGCATGTTGCGCTTCTTCCTGACCGCAGCGGCCATCGGCGCGCTCTACAAGAAGAATGCCTCTATTTCCGGCGCAGAGGCTGGATGTCAGGGGGAAGTCGGGGTCGCCTGCTCAATGGCTGCGGGCGGTCTTGCTGCAGCCCTCGGAGGCAGCAATCAGCAGATCGAGAATGCTGCAGAGATCGGCATGGAGCACAATCTCGGTCTTACCTGTGATCCGGTCGCCGGTCTGGTGCAAATTCCCTGTATCGAGCGCAATGCTATCGGCGCAGTCAAGGCGATTGATGCCGCACGCCTCGCCCTGTCAGGCGATGGCGAGCACAAGGTCTCGCTCGATCAGGTCATCAAAACCATGAGAGATGTCGCCAGAGACATGTCTGACAAATACAAGGAAACCTCGCAAGGCGGTCTCGCCATCAACGTCCCGGTCTGCTGACGTATACAGATCGACAATTATAGCTGCTTGCCGTTCTTCGAGTGGCAGTGGCGAACATGTTGTACAAGCATGGCAACAAGCGCAAACACCAGAAACGCCGCGCCAGTGATCAGTCCTGCCCGGATCAGCCAGTCAACATCTTCCGAACTTCCCGGTGGATTCTCGAACCATTGCCCGAGTGCGGCTGCGGTCTGGTTCACTACGCTGAACAGGATGACCAGGTTCACCGCGCAGGCCGTAATCTGAGGAGTTTTCGTCCAGCCTTCACCAAGACCGGCCCGGTCCATCAAAGCGGCTGAAGCCGCCATAAGGACAGCCGTAATGAATCCAAAAAATGGCAGAACGCCTGCTAGCAAAAGGTGCAAGCGAGCCTGGTCATTCGGCGCGTATGGAAAGACAGAACCCAGAAAAGTGAGTAAAGTAAGGGCCGTTGCACCGCTGGCAATCATGCAGGCCATGCCAATTCCAAAACGTCCGCCCATCCAGCTTGCTCCCTAAACTGCCAGTCCTTCTGCAAGAGCAAATTTTGCTTCCGTACTCGCCTTCACGTCATCCACCGTCACCTCGGGGGCGAGTTCCACCAAAACCAGCCCGTCATCTGTTACATCGAAGACACCCAGATTGGTGATGATCCGGTCAACCACGCCGGTTCCGGTCAATGGCAGGGAGCAGGTTTTCAAAAGCTTCGGATCACCGGCCTTGGAGGTGTGATCCATGATCACTACCACCCGTTTGACGCCAGCCACCAGATCCATGGCACCACCCATGCCTTTGACCATCTTGCCCGGAATCATCCAGTTGGCGATATCGCCGGTCCCGGACACTTCCATGGCACCCAGAATGGACAGGTCGATATGCCCGCCCCGGATCATGGCAAAACTGTCGGCAGAGGAAAAATAGCTGGTCCGGCGCAATTCAGTGATGGTCTGCTTGCCGGCGTTGATCAGATCTGGGTCTTCTTCGCCTTCATAGGGAAACGGCCCCATGCCCAGCATGCCATTCTCTGATTGCAGAGTGACATCAATGCTTTCGTCGATGAAATTCGCCACCAGGGTCGGGATGCCAATGCCCAGATTGACGTAGAACCCGTCTTCCATCTCCTGTGCCGCACGGCGCGCCATGTCTTCGCGTGTCCAGGCCATGATCAACCCTCCTTCGTCCGCGTGGTGCGCTGCTCGATACGTTTCTCAAACTCGCCCTTGATCAGACGCTGCACAAAGATGCCTGGTGTATGAATGGCGTCGGCATCGAGCTCACCGAGCTCGACGATGTCCTCGACCTCGGCCAGAGTCACCTTGCCGGCGCTGGCCATCATCGGATTGAAATTCCGTGCGGTTTTCCTGTATATCAGATTGCCTTGCGGGTCCGCCTTCCAGGCTTTGACGATCGAAAGATCAGCTGTCAGCCCGGTTTCCATGATATAGGTTTCACCGTCGAAATCGCGGTGATCCTTGCCCTCGGCGATGACGGTGCCGACACCGGTCTTGACGTAGAAGCCGGGAATGCCCGCACCGCCAGCACGGATGCGCTCAGCCAGCGTGCCTTGCGGATTGAATTCCAGCTCCAGCTCACCTGCCAGGAATTGACGTTCGAATTCCTTGTTCTCGCCGACATAGGAGGAGACCATCTTGCGGATCCGCTTCGCATCCAGCAGCTTGCCAAGCCCGAAGCCGTCCACACCGCAATTATTCGAGATGATCGTCAAATCCTTGACCCCGGAGTCGAGGATCGCCTGGATGGCGTTTTCAGGAATACCGCACAGGCCGAATCCGCCAGCCATGATGGTCATGCCGTCAAACAGCACTCCGTCGAGTGCCGCAACCGCATCCGTGTAAAGCTTGCCCATAAACGGCCTCCGTTCAGGATCATCGGGGCGATTGACCGGGCCGGTCCTGCCATGGCAGCCTTTCCCGGTATGCTCAATCATATCAGTTAGAGCTCCTATTAGCGCCTTTGCGGGAGCGGGGCCAGCCAGTGCCCGTTATTGAGGCAAGGTAAATGCAGCCCATGACAAATCCCGACGCGATTCTTGCTGATCCGGCATGGTTTCCAGAGTGTCAGGACACGAGCCGGGACAATGTCTTGCCCTGAAAGAGCCGGACATATTGATGCAGCTCGCTCATGCACTGCGCGTTGATGCAACGCTCAAGCACCGTCCCGAGGTCGCGCAGGCGCTTTGCGAATTCATTTTTGCGCTCCTCGTCAGGCCTTTTCCGAAAAGCACCCGGGGCCTCATCAAGCCGACCAATTCAGCCAACAATCTGATCGGGCCCGTCCGCAAGAGTGGCGTACCGGCCCTCGTCCTTTATGGCGATCTGCGCAGTTTTCTGGGGTACGAGATCAAGAAAGGCGAGACTTGCAAAAGCTTTATGCGGCTGCAGTACAATATTTTTCGCTCGATCCAGGCCGTCTTGCGGACATTCCACATCGTCAGGCGATGGGCCTCACAGATCTGCAGGTCGCATCCCTGGTCTGGCGACACCAGATGGAGGAATTTACCAGCCACCTCGATGCGAACTCAGCTCTCGCTTCGCTGGATTTCAAGCACCTGCTGGCGGACGCGGTTCCGATGCTGAAGGCGGTGTCACCTCAATTCAAACTGCGTCTCACGGATGATCAAATCGCGGCAGCGGCATCGGAGCCGGTCTTCCGCCAGAATTCCAGAACGTCGGACGAGGTCTATGATCCGGAGACGCGCGGGCAGGATGAGGCCGTACTGGATACGGCCAACCGGGAAACGCTCAACCTGATGGAAACCTGGGCCAAGCCCTGACTCTGCGGCGAGCCATTACCTTGTCCCTGTCCCACCCTCTGGGGGCTTGAACTTTTCGTCCGATTTTGAGTGAC
>PFFX01000053.1:8246-8605 GCA_002783385.1 Rhodobacterales bacterium CG15_BIG_FIL_POST_REV_8_21_14_020_59_13
CACTTGTCGATCTCCGAACAGTAGGCGAACACCACGCCGTCCATACCGCCGACGCGATGGACCGGCATCCCGAGCTTCTCCCACCGCTGGGCCTGCCTGACACCTTTTCCGATGTACGCCGAGATTTCTTTCCAGCCATTCAGCTGGCCGGAATCACGCACACGATCGTTTTCAGGACTGGTCATAACATCATGACGCTGGGGGTGGGGCTACCTTAGCGGCATGCTGCTACGCGGAGCAAGGGCTGATGTCGCGAAAAGTCGCGTAACCGTAGCGACAATTTTGCGTGTCGCTAAATGTCGCGCGATGCGGACGGCGCCGGGCTCGCGTCAGCGGGCGCGGCGCGTGAGCGCGTCGGC
>PFFX01000111.1 GCA_002783385.1 Rhodobacterales bacterium CG15_BIG_FIL_POST_REV_8_21_14_020_59_13
GAATATCTCGACAGTTTTGAAATGGATGCCGCGCTGGAGCTGCGCTTCGCCTATGTCGTAACCGGCAATCGCGAGGTCGATGCGCGCAGCCGCGCCGGATTGACCGGAATCAGCCGCGACATCACCCGCCGCAGCGCCATGGAACCACAGGAACCCATGGCGGTGAATGTGGAAGACAACGAGCTGGTCTTTTTCCCGGTTATCTACTGGCCGGTTTTGGAAAACGCGCCGCCATTGTCGGCCGAGGCCGCTGAACGCGTTTCCCGCTATATCCAGTCCGGCGGTCTGATCCTGTTCGATACCCAGGATGCCGACATTGCTGCCACGCGCGCCGGTGCGCCGCATCCCGGACTCGCGCGCTTGCTGGAATCGGTCGATATCCCGGCTCTGGCCCGGATTGATCCGGACCATGTGCTGACGCGCTCCTTCTATCTTTTACAGGATTTCCCCGGCCGGATCAGTGGCGGGCCGGTCTGGGTCGAGGCCGACCCTGACGGGGCTTCGCGTGATGGTGCCTCCGGGGTGGTGATCGGTTCGAATGACTGGGCCTCGGCCTGGGCGACAGATGAGCGCGGACAATCGCTCTATCCGGTCGAGGGAGGCGAACGCGAGCGCGAAATGGCCCGCCGTTTCGGAATGAATCTGGCGATGTATGCGCTGACCGGAAACTACAAGGCCGATCAGGTCCATATCCCGGCGCTGCTGGAAAGGCTGGGGCAATGAGTACCGCCGCAGCCACACTGGATTTTGCACCGCTCATCCCGATCTGGGTTGTCGGGTCACTGGCAGCGTTTGCACTGGTCATCACCGGTATGGGCGCGATCCGCCGCCTCAATGGTTGGCTGTGGCGCAGCCTGTCGGTGCTGCTGATTTCGGCGGTATTGATGAACCCGTCTCTGGTCGAGGAGGAGCGTGAAGTCCTGCCTGATATCGCTCTGGTGGTTATTGACCGCTCGGATTCCATGGATATTCCCGGCCGCAGTAACGCCGCCCATACCGCCCTCGTGGATTTGCGTGCCCGCGCTGAAGCGGATCCCGGGCTGGAACTGGTCGAGGCAGAGATCGGAAATGACGCCAATGGCACGCTGGCCATGGATGCGGTACAGGCGGCTCTCGCCGGTATTCCACGCGACCGCCTTGCCGGGATCATCATTGCTTCGGATGGCCGCATTCATGATATGCCGGACGATGCCGGGGCGCTGGAAATTGCCGCACCGGTGCATCACCTTCTGACCGGCGATCCCGATCAGGGTGATCGCCGTCTGGTGATTGTCGAAGCCCCGCGCTACGGTCTCGTCAATGAACCTGCCGAGTTTGTGATCCGCGTCGAAGACGATGCCATGACCGGTACGGCGACACTGACCTTCCGAGTCGATGGCGGGCCAGCCCAGACTGCCCGCATCACCATCGGAACTGACACCACGGTCAATGCACAGCTCGATCATCGAGGCGCGAATGTGATCGAGATCGAAGTCGCACCGGGCCGGGAGGAATTGTCGCTGATCAATAACCGCGCGGCGGTGTCCGTGACCGGCGTACGCGACCGGCTGCGGGTATTGCTGGTGACGGGTGAACCGCATAATGGCGCGCGCACCTGGCGCGATCTTCTGAAATCCGATCCGTCGGTCGATCTGGTTCACTTCACCATCCTGCGCCCACCGGAAGCGGTGGATTCCACCCCGGTGGATGAATTGTCGCTGATCCCCTTCCCGACCCGCGAATTGTTCGAGGAGCGTCTGGAAGAATTCGATCTGGTGATTTTCGACCGCTACCGGCGGCGGCAGCTCATCCCGCCGCTCTATTTTGATTACATCTCCCGCTATGTTGATAATGGCGGGGCCTTGCTGGTCACCGCCGGTCCGCCCTTCGGGCAAGCGACCTCGATCTACCGCTCCCCGCTGGCGGCGGTATTGCCCGCGCGTCCGACCGGCGTGATTGCTACCGGCGCCTATCGCCCGGAAATCACCGAAGCCGGCTTGCGCCATCCAGTCACCGCCAATCTGGCCCCTGCCGAAGGGGAAGACCCGTGGGGGGAATGGTTCCGCCGGATAGATGCCTCCGTGCTGGGTGGAGAAACCCTGCTTGAAGCGCCGGATGGCGGTCCGTTGCTGGTGCTGGCGCGGGCCGGACAGGGGCGGTCTGCCATCCTGCTGTCTGATCAGAGCTGGCTGTGGGCACGCGGCTATCAGGGCGGCGGGCCGCATGGCGAAATGTTCCGCCGCGTGGCACACTGGCTGATGGGCGAGCCGGAGCTTGATGAAGAGCGCTTGTCCGCATCGGCCTTCAATGGCCAGCTCATGGCCGAACGCACCACGCTGGAAGACGCACCGCCTCCACTGGAGCTGGAATGGCCGTCCGGACGCACCGACACGCTGGACATGACGGCGACAGGCGAACCGGGACGTTTTTCCGTCACCACGGAGGCTGAAGAACAATCCGGTCTGGTTCGTATGCGCTCGGGCGAGCTGACCGCTGTTGCTGCGCTGGGACCGCTCAATCCCCAAGAATACGCCAATTTGCGCCCGACGCGGGAGGTGTTACAGCCGCTTGTCCGCGCCACTGGCGGTGGCAGCTATGCCCTTGGCAGCAGCGCATCTCCCGATTTGCCCGGCATCCGCCGGACGCGGGCCGGTGCGGATACGGCCGGGCGCAACTGGTACGGGTTGCAACGCAATGAGCGCTATATCGTGCGCGGGGCGGAACGCACACCTTTGCTGCCCGCCTTGCCCATCCTGCTGCTGATTTTGGCAGCTCTGGGCTGGGGGTGGCGCCGCGAAGGTCAATAGCCTCTCGACGTTGCCCTGTCTTCCGGCCTATCCTACTGAATCATGGCTACCAATCCGCCCCCGATGATCGAGACACCTGATCTCGAAGCGCTCGCCGATCCGGAGATCTGGCGCGCCAGGATTGAATCGCTCTGGGACTGGCTGCGCTCGGAAATGGTGAGCGTCGACTTCGGCGTGCAGGCGGCGGTTATCATAGTTGGCATCCTTCTCGCCTTTGCCGTGCGCAAACCGGTCGCGAATGTGCTGCAACGCCTGTGCAATATCGGGTTTTTGCGCCGCATCAGCTCCGATGCCGTGCGTCTGCTGACGCCTGTGCTCGGCCCAGCCCTGAGCTGGATATTCCTGTCTGCGGTCCTGTTCACCCTGCGACAGCTGGAGATGGAATTTTTCTGGGTCCGGCTGGCCGCCAATCTGGTGGGGGCTTGGGCGGTGATCCGCCTCATAACGGGTTTTATCGCCGAGCCCTTCTGGTCACGGACAGCGGCGATCATGAGCTGGACCATCGCCGCAATGAATATTGTCGGCTGGCTCGCGCCGACGATTCGCTTTCTGGAATGGATTGGCACACCGGTCGGTGGCGGCCGGGTTTCCGTGATGTCCGCACTTCAAGCGCTGGTCCTGCTTGTGGTGCTTTACTGGCTGGCCTCCCGTCTGGCCGCTGTACTGACAGCGCGGATCAACAAGCTGCCCAGTCTGAATCCCTCCGCGCGCCTGCTGATCAGCAAATCGGTGCAGGTCACATTGCTGGCAACAGCGGTCCTTCTGGCCCTGTCCAGTCTGAACATTCCGCTTGGCGCGCTGGCGATCTTCTCCGGTGCCGTTGGCCTGGGGATCGGCTTCGGATTGCAGAAAATTTTCTCCAACCTCGTCTCCGGTGTGATCCTGCTGCTCGACCGCTCTATCAAGCCGGGTGATGTCATCACGCTGGAAGACACCTATGGCCGTGTGAACGCGCTGGGTATGCGCTTTGCCTCTGTCATTACGCGCGATGGCATGGAGCACCTGATCCCCAACGAGGAATTCATCACCACAAAGGTGATCAACTGGTCCTTCTCCGACCATGCCGTGCGGATCAAGCGCATGATCGGGGTCGATTATACAACCGACATTCCGATCGCCATGGAGCTTGCCGTCGAAGCCACGAAAATCGTGCCACGCGTGCTCAACTCCCCGGCCCCGAAATGCCTGCTGCGCGGCTTTGGTGACAATTCCATCGATCTGGAGATCCGTTTCTGGATTGCCGATCCGGGGCAAGGGGTGAATAATGTGTCGAGTGATGTCCTGCTGGCCATCTGGAAAGCCTTCACCGAAAATGGCGTGAACTTCCCCTTCCCGCAGCGCGATATTCACTTCCGGGGCGGCGAGCCGGTGTCTGTACGGATCAGGAAAGACTGACTCCGCCACCCGCGTCTTCACGCTTTGTGAATCCCTGCCACGCCATCATATTGGACGTCTGATATGGAGCCTACCATGACCGCCCGGCGTATTTCAGTTTTTCTTGTGCTTTTGCTGGCCGCCCCGGCGCTGTCCGGTTGCCTGGTGATCGGGGCCACCTCAATGGTGGCGGAAACCGCCGTCCGCACCACCGGTACGGTCCTGGAAACCGCCGGGAATGCCGGCGGTGCCGTCGTCCGGGCTGCCATTCCCGGTGATGGCAAAGACGATGACGATCATGACCATGATGATGATCACGATCACGAGTAATTCCTGACAACTGTCTTCCCGTCTGCTATGGTGAAACTGGCTGGGACTGCCCGATGATCAGGAGTATCACCATGCGTTATCTCATTTCGGCTCTGGCAGCGGTGCTCTTTGCGGCACCGGTCTTTGCTCAGGGTCTTACCGTAAATTATTTTGCCAGCCCGGCGGGCCCGGTTCACTTGGCCGGCATCACCATTGGTGAAACGCTGGAAGCCAAACGCGACGACTATGGCGCGCGCGAGTTTGACCGTCTGATCCGGACACTGGCGTCCGATCTTGAGCGGGAGCTGCGGGAAGTAGCGCTTCTGGCCGAGGGTGAAAATGGCGCGTCGCTGAATGTTGTCATCGAGGATGCGATCCCCAATCGTCCGACCTTTGCCCAGCAGGGCGCAACATCGTCTCTCAGCTTCCAGAGCTTTGGCCGCGGCGGAGCCCATATAACGGCCGAGCTGCGCGATGCCGGAGGTGCACTCGTCGCGACCTATGCATACAGCTGGACAACGCCCCGCCTCGAGGACGCCCTCTACAACAATGTCTGGACGGATACAAACCGGACGTTTGATCGCTTCTCCGTACGGCTGGCCTCAAGCCTCCGCGATGCGGTCAATACCGGCTCATGAGTTCTGATCAGGGTGCGCCGATCCATTTGTGGGTCTGCAGGCTCAATGACCATTTTGGATGCGCCAGGCAGTATTCAAAGGCTGCCTGCGCATTTGTCATCTGGTCAGGACCATCCATAGGCTGAAGTGAAAAGCGCTTGAAATCAAGGCTTTCAAACCTGGCAGGATCCACGCCGGGTTGAGGATAGACGAGCTTTAATTCCTCGCCGCGTGTCTGGACGAGTTCGGTCTGCGCTTTCGGGCTGACGGTCAGCCAGTCAATGCCATCCGGCGCTTTCAGCGTGCCATTGCTTTCAACAGCAATCTCGAAACCGGCCGCTTTGAAGGCTGCGATCAGGTTTTCATCGAGCTGCAGGAGCGGCTCACCGCCAGTGCAGACGACGAGCGGCCTGCCACCGCCGGGCCAATGTCCGGAAACGGCCCCGGCCAGGGCGTCCGGCGTTTTGAATTTACCACCGCCGGGACCGTCGGCTCCCACAAAATCCGTATCGCAGAAATTACAGACGGCACTGGCCCGGTCGCGTTCCAGCCCGGACCAGAGATTACACCCCGAAAAACGGCAGAACACCGCTGGCCGTCCGGCCTGTCCGCCCTCGCCCTGCACGGTCAGGAATATCTCTTTCACCGAATAGGTCATGACCTATCCTGCCAGTCCTGCCAGCCCCGGGCGCGCAGCTCACAGGCCGGGCATATACCGCAGCCATAGCCCCAGTCATGGCGGTGCGAGCGGTCGCCGAGATAACAAGTGTGGGTGTCCTCAACGATAATGTCGACAAGCCTGCCGCCGCCCAGCTCATGCGCCAGCGCCCATATTTCGCCCTTGGTGAGATACATTAATGGTGTTTCGATCTTCATCGCCCGGTCGAGGCCGAGCGAGATCATCTGCTCGGCGGCATCAATCGTTTCGCGGCGGCAATCAGGATAGCCTGAATAATCGGTTTCACACATGCCCCCGACAAGGCAATCCAGTCCGCGGCGGTAGGCCAGAGCCGATGCAATGGCGAGAAAGACCAGATTGCGTCCGGGCACGAAGGTGGAGGGCAGGCCACCCGCCTGCCATTCGATTTCCATTTCCGCCGTCAGCGCACTTTGCGCCAGTGCGCCATAGCCCGACAGATCAACCAG
The DNA here is from genome assembly GCA_002783385.1 of Rhodobacterales bacterium CG15_BIG_FIL_POST_REV_8_21_14_020_59_13. Lineage (GTDB taxonomy): Bacteria > Pseudomonadota > Alphaproteobacteria > Caulobacterales > Maricaulaceae > Hyphobacterium. Next base: position 6,233 of record PFFX01000111.1, read on the forward strand.
CTGGTCCGGCCCCAGCTTTTCCGCCCATGCCGGTTCGAGGTCAGCGAGCGCTTTGCGTACGCGCAGCCGCGCCTCCAGCTCGACCTCATGGCGCTGGCCGTAGGCAAAGCCAATGGTTTCCACACGCGCGTGATTTTCCAGCGCCCAGGCGAGCGCGGTGGCGGAATCCTGTCCGCCGGACAACAGGACGAGTGTGGAAGATGTGCGATCTGACTTCATAGCCCGGCCTTATAAGGCTAAAACCTCCGCCATGTCAGATGTCAGCCTCATCTATACCACCTGGCCGGACGAAGAGAGCGCGCGGGATGCGGCCCAAAAGCTGTTGGAGGCACGCCTGATTGCATGCGCCAATCTTTTGCCGGGTGGAACATCGCTGTATCAATGGAAGGGCAAGATGCAGGCCGAGGCCGAGTGGGTGATGATACTGAAAACAGCCCGCGCTCCGGAATGCACCGAACGCATCAAGGCACTGCACCCTTATGAGGAACCCGCCATTCTGGAATGGCTGGTGGAGGCGGACGGCAGTTCAGCAGGCTTTCTCGACTGGGTGCGGTCGGAAACGCTTGGTTAAGCGGCGTTACAGTTCAACGAAATTTTTGTGAAACCGCCCGGCGATTAAGCGGATGGCGATCATTGGCGGCGAATTCTCCCGGCTCATGAACGCCGGAGCCAATAATATGAGCCATCTTGTCCGCCATCTCAGTGAGCCCGTCGTGCCGATCCTGGCTACTACGAAAGGCGAAGATGTCTATGAAATGTTCGGCGATGATGAGGATTTGCTGGCGCTGCCGGTGGTCGAGGGGGAGCGTCCGATCGGACTGATCCCGCGCGATGCCTTCTTCCTGAAAATGGCAGACCGTCACGGCCGCGCACTCTTTGCCAAGCGGCCGGTCACCTTTGTCATGGACAAGGATCCGCTGATCGTCGAGGAGATGACCCCTGTCAATGACCTCAACCGGCTGATTGTGACCAAACGGCCCAGTGCGCTGATGGACGGATTCGTGATCACCCGAAACGGTGCCTATCGCGGTATCGGTACCGGGCTGGCACTATTTACAGCGGTGTCCGACGAAAGCGAGGAAAGAAACCGTAAACTGGTAGCGCTGGCCAAGCAGTTGGGGCAATCCCGTCTGGAAGCGTTGTCGGCCGCCAAGGTCAAGTCCGATTTCCTTGCCACAATGAGCCATGAAATCCGCACACCGCTGAACGGGGTGTTGGGGATCAGCCAGCTGCTTCTCGAAACCAGTCTCAATCCCGATCAGGAAAAGCTGGCCAAGACGATCGTGGATTCAGGTGAGATTCTGCTGCGAATTCTGAATGATGTGCTCGACTTCTCCAAACTTGAAGCCGGCAAGCTGGATATTGAGCCTGAAAGTTTTGCGATGTCAAAGCTGGCGGATGAGGCCAGGGCGTTATGGAGGGTCCGCGCCGCAGAAAAGTCGCTGGATTTCACCGTGTCGTGCGATGGCATGGAGGACCAGATGGTGTTCGGCGACCGGGTCCGGCTGGAACAGGTTCTGTTCAATCTGATCGGCAATGCCATCAAATTCACCGAGCGTGGCTCGGTCAGCGTCAAACTCACCACGTCTGCGCTCGGCGGCGGGCGCCGCCTCTTGCGGGCCGATGTCCGGGACACAGGCTGCGGCATTGCACAGGACGCCAAATCGCGCATGTTCCATCAATTCAGTCAGGCCGATGCCAGCACGACCCGAAAACATGGCGGGACGGGACTGGGACTGGCAATTTCCAAGCGGATCGTGGAATTGCTCGGCGGTACGATCGGTTTTGAGAGCGATGAAGGAAAAGGTACGCATTTCTGGTTCGAAGCTGTGCTGGGCGACGTCACCCTCATGCCGGAAATAGCAGCAGAGGAAGTGTCCAGCACAGTCTCTGCCGGAGGGATGCTTCGGGTTCTGGTCGCAGAAGACAATATCGTCAATCAGCAGGTAATCGCGGGGCTGCTGCGCTTGCGCGGCATTGAAGCCGATGTCGTTGCCGACGGTCAGGAAGCGCTGGAAGCTGTGCAGAACCGAACCTACAATCTGGTCTTCATGGACGTGCAAATGCCGCGCATGGATGGGCTGATCGCAACGCGCGCAATCCGTAGCCTACATACGACTGCGGCCCTTACCCCCATTATAGCCTTGACGGCCAATGCCCGCCGCGAAGATGAAGCGCAATGTCTGGC
>PFFX01000078.1:0-8307 GCA_002783385.1 Rhodobacterales bacterium CG15_BIG_FIL_POST_REV_8_21_14_020_59_13
AATTCGGTGCCTATAGTGCGCAGGTACACAAGGGTCCGCTGACCGTGACAAGCCATAACCGCCCGCTATTCGTTGCGCTTGATCCTGATGATTATGAGCGTTTGAAGCAACGCGACCGTATTGTCGGTGAATTTGCCAGCCTGTCCGAAGAGGAAATTCTGGCGGCCATTCAGCCCATGGCTCCCGGGCATGAAGGATTGAATGCCGAACTGGACGATTGAAGCCAGCTATGGCGCTGCCCGAACCGGAAGCCGGTCTTGTCATCCGCTATTCATATCTGTGGAAACAGGAAGCCGACTAAGGGCAGGTTGAGGGTTCAAAGGATTGTCCTTGTGCCTTGATCGGCCGCGTCGACAGGGAGGCAGGCAAGGCTCCGCTGGTCTGGGTTGTTCCCATCACCCACACAGCGCCCAGGACGCCCGGTGATGGTGTCGAGATTCCACTGCCAACACGGCGGCGTTTGGGCCTCGACGAAGAGCCCTGCTGGGTGATCATCACGGAATACAATCAGTTTACCTGGCCGGGCCCGGATTTGCGGCCATCGGGGCAAAATGATTTTGCCTACGGATTTTTGCCGCCAAGGCTCTATGAACAGATACGCCGCGCTATTGTGAATCGCATTTCCGAACGCAGAATTGAGAGATCAGACCGCGACTAGAATCCGGTCGCCCCTGACCGGAGTTGACTCCCCTAAGCGGCCTTCGCCTGTTTCACCCGGGCGGCCAGCTCCGCCGCAATCGCCTTCATCGGCGTGTCCCAGTCGCCGAATGTTGTGCCGTGGAAGAGGCGGGCGGTGGGATACCAGGGCAGGCCGTCACTGCCCAGCTTTGACCAGCCCTGCGCGGTCGGTGTGGCGATCAGCGCCTCGCCACCCACAGCGCAGGTCAGATTGGCGGTCGCATTCATCGGCCCAACGATCACATCCAGCGCCTTGCCGAGCGCGGCGACACCATCAAGGTCCATTTTGAGATCGATATCGGCGGGCTGGTGGATTTTGACGCCGAAGTCTTTTTCCGCGCGCGCCAAATCCTCGTCAACATCACCATATTGCAGATTGACGAGCGTGATGCCGGGCATTTCCAGAACCGGCTTCCAGGTTTCAAACGCCGAGAAATATTTCTGCCGCTTGGCCGTCATTTTCAGCGATTTCCACAACAGGCCGACTTTCAGCCCGCCGCCCAGCTTTGCCAGTTCCGCCTGCCAGTGAGCAATTTGTTCGGGATCGGCCACCAGGAATCCGCAATCCTCCGGAAACCTCTCCAGGGATGGCCGGAAGGCGCGCGCCGCGTTGCCCATTGGAAACCACAGATCGGCCGGCGGCTTGTTCCTGATCACGCTTTCAGCTACGCGCCAGTCGCGGCCTTCAACGCTGGCTGAGGCATGGGCCTCGATCATCAGATCGGGAAAGCTGCGGTGGAACAGCGGGATCAGGCGTTTCTCGCAGGCGATGCGCAATTCGCCGTCCGGACCGATGGCCTCGATGACGTCCTTTGTGGTGTTCATGAACATGACCTCGTCCCCGAGCCCCTGTTCGCCGACCATCACCACTGTTTTGTCTTTCAGCTGCGCGGGGTCGGTCCCGTCCCAGCGCGGCAGGCTGATTTCAAACAGTGTGGCGTCCTTGTAATCGGGATCGAGGCGGACGGCATATTCCGCCCAGCCGCGTTCCAGATCACCGGCTCCCAGATAGGACAGCGAACGCCCATGACGCATGATGGCCTGATCTTTCCGGCTGGTGGCTGCGTCCAGCGCCTTGTCGAACGCTTCGATGGCGCTTTGCGAATCCCCGACCAGATCATGCGCATAGGCAAGATTGTTCCAGGCCCGCGCAAACTCGGGATTGATGCGCAGACTTTCCTGATAGAAGGTTGCCGCCTGCACCGGATCGCCCGCTTCGATCAGAACCGTGCCGAGCGCATTCCAGAGATCATAATGCTGCGGATTGGCGTAGATCCTGGTGCGAAGGAGCTCCACCGCATGATCGAACCGGCCCTGATCGCGCAGAATACCGGCCAGATTGATCGTGCCGTCGACATTTCCCGGCTGCATACGCAGGAAAATGCGCAGGAATTTTTCCGCTACCGGCAGCATGTCCAGCTTCCACGCCGTCATCGCCAGCGACTGGTAGATGTCCGGGGAATTGGGATCCGCGTTCAGCGCCCGTTCGTAGAAATTGAGCGCCATGGACAAACGGCCGAGCTCTTCCAGAGCCACCCCCATCACATGGTTGGCCAGCGCGCTTTCCGGATCCATGTCCAGCGCCCGCATGGCCAGCTTGGCGGCCTGTGCGCCATGACCGGAATGCGCCAGCTTGACCGCGCGTTGCAGGATTTCCGCCATCTTGCGCAGTTTCTTGCGTTCAGCGGGGCTGGCGCGTTCAATGGCGCTCTTGAAATCTGGACCACTATCCACCCGGGCCGCATCGGAAAGGTCGTGCTTGGCGGCTTCTTCGGGCTGGGCCAGCAGGTCTTCCAGTTTCAGTTCAGGCATTATGCGCTCCGGCTATTACAAATCCGGTCCAGAAAGGCCTGCTTCGCTTGATGCCGGGTTAACGCGCGCTAGCTCGACTGATGCGCAAAAGGAAGGGCTCTACATGCTGGAAAATCTGCCGGACAATTACCGCGCCGTGGTGTTCGGTGCGAGCGGCGGTATCGGTGCTGCCATGACGCAGGCGTTGACCGCTGATCCGCGATGCGGCGAGGTCTGGGCCGGATCCCGGAGCGGCACCGGCGCGCAGGGAAAGCGGCGCAATGTCCGCTTTGACCTGCAGGATGAAGACAGCATCGCCGCCGCAGCCGGTCTCATAGGCGAGGGCGGTCCGGTGCATCTCGTCCTGGTAACCACCGGCCTGTTGCACACCGGCCATTTCGGGCCAGAGCGCAGCTGGCGCGATCTTGATGCCGCCGCCATGGCGCAAATCCTTGCCATCAACACAATCGGCCCGGCGCTGATTGCCAAGCATTTCCTGGAACTTGTGCCGCGCGATGCACCAGCCATCTTTGCGGTGCTTTCGGCACGGGTCGGCTCTATCGGCGATAACCGGCTCGGAGGCTGGCACAGCTATCGCGCCTCGAAAGCGGCCCTCAACATGTTGATCCGCAATTTCGCCATCGAGCTGAAAATGAAGCGCAAACTGGCTATCTGTGCTGGTCTGCACCCCGGCACGGTTGATACAAAACTCTCTGAACCCTTCCAGCGCGGCGTGCCTGAAACCAAGCTGTTTTCGCCTGATCATGCTGCGCAGCAACTCCTCGGCGTATTGAATGCCCTGACGCCTGCCGATTCCGGTCAGGTCTATGCCTGGGATGGCCAACGCATTGAATGGTAGGCTTTGAAACGCTTTTTTCACTTCCCCCTGTCTAGCTTGCGCACAACCGGCCAGCTGGCCCGGATATGAGGGGGAGGCATATGCCGCTCAAATTGTCGCTCAAGCCCGGTGAGAAATTTGTGCTCAATGGTGCTGTCATGCAGAATGGCGACCGCCGCGCGACGCTGGTCCTGCAAAACAAGGCGTCGGTCCTGCGCGAGAAGGACATCATGCACGAGCAGGATGTCACCACGCCTGCCCGCCGCGTCTATTTTCCCATCATGTTGATGTATCTGTCCGACAAGCCGGACGACAAGACCTATGACGAATTCGTCTTGCGGATGACCGAATTCATGAATGCGATTTCCTCACCGGAAGTCCTGCAACAATGCGTATCGGTGTCCCGCGATGTCATGGCCGGCGAGCATTACAAGGCGCTGATCCGTTGCCGCAAACTTATGGAATATGAAAACGAGAGGCTTAAATAGTGGCCCTTTCCGCCTATCAGAATGCCGCCACCCGCGCCGAGGATCCGCGGTCGACGGAATACCGCCTGTTTGCACAAGTCACACGCGCGCTGATCAATGCTGGCGAAGCGGACCTGATGGACATGAAGACGCGCTCTGAAGCGCTCGACTGGAACCGCCGCGTCTGGAGCGCCTTTGCCATCGATTGCGCCGAGCCGGACAACAAGCTGCCCGAAGGCCTTCGGGCCGCGATCATCTCGCTGTCGATTTTCGTCTCCAAACACTCCTCCGCGGTGATGCGCGAGGGTGCCGATATCGACATCTTGATCGAGATCAACAAGACCATCATGCAGGGGCTCCAGCCCCAGTCCCAGCCGGCACCGCAACCGGTCGCGGGGTAGGGGGCTACGCCGCTTTTTCGATCCGCTTGATGCGGTTCGTTTTCACTTTCTTCTTCGCCGCCGCCAGATCGTGCGACGTCTGCATCCGCAACATCGTCGCGGCGGAGATACCGAACGCTTTCTCGAACCGTAGCGCCATGTCCGGCGACAGGGCGGCCTTGCCATTCAACAAATTGCTCAGCGCGACGCGGCTCACCTCAAGATGCTCGGCCGCCTGGCTGACATTGAGAGCGTAGGGCGCAAGGATGTTGCGCCGCAACCAGGGCCCTGGATGGAGGGCCAGTTTGTCATGCAACTTGATCGTCATCAGTGATAATCCTCCAGATCGAGATCGCCGATGGCCTGATCATTGATCTTCATGAATGTCAGGCGCCAGTTCTTTGTGACCGTCATGGCGAAGACGCCTTTGCGGTCACCTTTCAGTGGATGAAAACCGAAATTCGGCGGCGCTCCTAATTCATCGAAGCTTCCGGCGGCATCGATATAGGCAATCATGTCGATCAGGCGGGCAGGTTCAATGACGCCTTTGGTTTTGCCGTCTTCCACTAGCCTGCGGAGCGCCTTGTGCCGGATACTCTCGATTTCCATGCCACTCTATAGCTAGGCTTTGCATATTGTGTCAAGTCAGGCTTTACAACGGTGGCGGCAAGACGCGCAATCGTATCGCAGCGTATCAGCTAGGCCAAAACCACCCACCCGGCAGTCTTTGCCCGCGCAATCCGGCCCTTTGCGGCGCTACCGTTTTGGAGAAGCCCGGAATATTCAATAAAATCAGTATCTAAATGCGGAGGTTATTCGCCTGCTCGTGGCGCATTTCTTGCGCCTTCGCCCGCAGGACAAAACGTCCTGGAGACGCCGCAAAACGCGGCGTCAATTCACTTCCAGAACGGAGGAACCCCATAATGACTTTATCAGTCAACACCAACGCAGGCGCGATGATTGCCCTGCAGAATCTGAACAAGACCAATATGCAGCTTGAGCAGACCCAGTCGCGCATCAATACCGGCCTCGAAGTGGCCGGTGCGAAGGACAATGGCGGCATCTATGCCATTGCCCAGAGGATGCGCTCGCAGGTGAGCGGCTATGGTGCCGTCACCGACTCGCTGAACCGGGCCGTATCCGCAGTGGATGTTGCGCTCGCGGCCGGCGAGGCGATCTCCGATCTCATCATCGAGATGAAGGAGAAGGCACTGGCTGCGGCAGACACATCGCTTGATACGGCCTCGCGGACCGCCCTGAACGCAGATTTCACGGCACTGCGCGACCAGATCAAGACGATTGTTGCCAATGCCGAGTTCAACGGGACCAATCTTCTTAACAATTCGACGGCGCAGATTACCGCGCTGGCGAATGCAGACGGGTCAAACACGATCGCGGTGCAGGATGAAAACTTCGCTCTGGGGGCCGGAGGCGCGCTGATCACGATTGCGTCCAATGCGTCATATTCTACGGCGACGCAGGCCGACAATATCGCCAGCCAGCTCGGGACCTCGCTCGATAACGTCAATGCAGCCCTCGCACGGCTCGGCACGCAGTCGAAAGCCCTTGGTATTCATACCACTTTCGTCAGCAAGCTGTCTGATGCGCTGGAAACCGGGATCGGAAATCTTGTGGATGCGGATCTGGCAAAGGAAAGTGCCCGTCTTCAGTCGTTGCAGGTCAAGCAGCAGCTGGGGATTCAGGCGCTGTCCATCGCCAATCAGCGCCCGCAAGCGATTCTCTCCTTCTTCCAGTAAGAAGAACGGGGCCGCTTCCCACCACGGGGCGGCCCCATTTTTTTAAATCATTTGAATCGTTTAAGCGCGCGGAATCTTTGGCCGCCCGGCAATAATTGCCTGCCTATATCGCCTTTGCCCGGCAAGTTCTGCCCAGCCGGAAATCGATTCGTTTTCAATGCAAGAATATTATTCTTAATAAATACAATAACTAAGGCAATTCCCTAATTCGTCCGAAACCTTTTTGGCCCCGCCCTTGCTGGTATGTGACCGGGACAGAAGTCCCTGCTGGCAAAACGCCGGTGTGATGACCAGAAAGGGAAGGGCCAAGAAATGGCTACGATTAACACCAATGCGGGCGCTATGGTCGCCTTGCAGAACCTGAACAAGACCAATAGGGAACTTGAGCAGGTCCAGACCCGGATCAGCACCGGGCTTCAGATTTCCTCGGCAAAAGACAATGGCGGCATTTATGCCATCGCTCAGTCCATGCGGGCAGATGTGGCCGGCTACAGGGCTGTCGGTAATTCCATCGATCTTGCTCAGTCCACGGTCGATGTGGCCCTCGCGGCCGGTGAAGCGATCTCCGACATTTTGATCGAGATGAAAGAAAAGGCACTGGCTGGGGCCGACTCGTCCCTAGATGCCGCCTCGCGAACCGCCCTGAACGCAGATTTCACGGCGCTGCGCGACCAGATTGCCACGATTGTCGCCAATGCCGAGTTCAACGGCACAAATCTGATTTCCAATGGTGCCAGCGACGTCACTGCGCTCGCCAACGCCAACGGCTCCAATACCATTACGGTCCAGGCCGAAGACCTGTCTTTGACGGGCTCTCAGCTGACCATCTCCGCGGCATCCTCCTTCGCGACGGCGACCCAGGCTAGCAATATTGCCAGTCAGATCGGAACATCGCTGGATAATCTCAACGCGTCTCTGGCGCGTTTGGGCACCGGCTCCAAGTCTCTGGAAATTCACAACACCTTTATCAGCAAACTTTCCGATGCACTCGAAAAGGGCATCGGAAACCTCGTTGATGCGGACCTCGCCAAGGAAAGCGCCCGCCTCCAGTCCCTGCAGGTCAAGCAGCAACTGGGAATTCAGGCGCTGTCCATCGCTAATTCTGCGCCCTCGGCGATCCTCGGATACTTCCGCTAATTCAGCGGGATAAAAGAATTCGGTGAGGGGCAGAAGCGCCTCACCGGATACACCGGCCGGCAAAATGCCGGCTTTTGAAACCAGAATGGAAAGGGCCAAGAAATGGCTACTATCAATACCAATGCGGGCGCAATGATCGCCCTGCAGAACCTGAACAAGACCAATTCAGAACTGGAGCAGGTTCAAACGCGGATCAATACCGGTCTCGCGGTCTCATCTGCCAAGGACAATGGTGGTATTTATGCCATCGCCCAGTCCATGCGGGCAGATGTGGCCGGCTATCGCGCCGTGGGCAACTCGATCGACCTCGCTGTTTCGACGGTGGATGTTGCTCTGGCTGCGGGCGAAGCGATCTCCGACATCCTGATCGAGATGAAGGAAAAGGCCCTTGCGGGTACGGATTCATCGCTCGATGCCGCATCGCGGACCGCACTGAACGAAGATTTCAAGGCATTGCGGGACCAGATCAGCACCATCGTTTCCAACGCCGAATTCAACGGCACAAACCTGATCGACAACTCCGTCGCCAGCATCTCGGCCCTGGCCAATGCGGACGGCTCCAACTCCATTACGGTGCTGGACGAAAACCTGTCGCTTGGTGGTGGGGTGGTCACGGTTGCAGCAACGGCGTCCTTCGGAACAGCAGCCGCGGCCAGCACGCAAGCCGCAGCAATTGCCACGTCTCTGGATAACCTGAATGCGTCTCTGGCGCGCTTGGGTACGGGCTCCAAATCGCTCGAAATCCACAAGACATTTGTTGGCAAGCTTTCAGACGCTCTCGAACGGGGTATCGGCAATCTCGTCGACGCGGACCTGGCCAAGGAAAGTGCCCGTCTCCAATCGCTGCAGGTCAAGCAGCAGCTGGGGATCCAGGCGCTGTCCATCGCCAATTCGGCACCATCAGCGATCCTCGGATACTTCCGCTAGTCCAGCGGAAGGGTGGGAATTCGGTGAACGGGAATACCCCGTGACCGGATAAAAGGCCGGCAAAATGCCGGTGTCATGACCAGAAAGGGAAAGGCCAAGAAATGGCTACTATCAATACCAACGCAGGCGCAATGATCGCTCTGCAAAACCTGAACAAGACCAATTCGGAATTGGAACAGGTCCAGACCCGGATCAACACTGGCCTCGCGGTCGGATCGGCAAAGGATAATGGCGGGATCTTCGCGATTGCCCAGTCGATGCGCGCCGATGTGGCAGGTTACCGGGCCGTCGGCAATTCCATCGACCTGGCTGTATCCACTGTGGATGTGGCC
>PFFX01000078.1:8398-8588 GCA_002783385.1 Rhodobacterales bacterium CG15_BIG_FIL_POST_REV_8_21_14_020_59_13
TGCGGCATCACGGACAGCACTGAATGCCGATTTCACGGCGATGCGGGATCAGCTGAAAACGATCATCGCCAACGCCGAGTTCAACGGCACCAACCTGATCGATGGTTCGACCACCGGCATTTCGGCTCTGGCCAATGCTGATGGTTCGAACAACATCACGGTTGCGGACGAGGATTTGTCGCTTGCCGGT
>PFFX01000010.1:0-7820 GCA_002783385.1 Rhodobacterales bacterium CG15_BIG_FIL_POST_REV_8_21_14_020_59_13
ACCCTGGAGTTTTGCCCGGATTATGAAGTCAGCAATAACACGGAATTGTGAAAGACACAGCGGTTAGGGGGATTTGCTCCACATCTGTCTCCCCTTGTCAGAAGGCAGCAATACACCGATATTGACGGCATCGGGTTTTGCCCTTGTGGCACTGGCCGCTTTTGTGTTGAAGGAAAGAGAATTGCTATGAATGACAGCTATCGTGGTTATGGAAATGCCGTCGGTACGATGGACATGTCCGTCGATGCCGGCCTGCGCAGCTTCATGCTTGGCGTCTATAACAAGCTCGGCCTCGGGCTGGTCGTGTCCGGCCTTCTGGCTGTTGCGACCTCGCAAGTGCCAGCGGTTCGAGACCTGTTTTTCCAGGTGGTCACGACGCCCGAAGGCTCGGCAATCACCTATACCGGCCTCGGTATGATCGTTTCATTCCTGCCGCTTGCGCTGCTTCTGGGCTCCATGTTTTTCATGCGCAATCCCAGCAAAGCCGGCAGCGGACTTCTGTACTGGGCGGTGGTGGCCTCGATCGGGGCCTCGCTTGGTATTGTGCTGCTGCTGTATACAGGCCAAAGCGTTGCCACGACCTTCTTCGTGACCGCTGCCGCCTTCGGTGGTCTTTCGCTCTTTGGCTACACTACAAAGCGCAATCTGACCGCCATGGGCAGTTTCCTGATTATGGGCGTGATCGGCCTGATCATCGCCCTGGTCGTCAACATGTTTCTGCAAAGCGAGATGATGTCCTTCATCATTTCCGCGATCGGTGTGCTGGTTTTCTCGGGCCTGATCGCGTTTGATACGCAACGCCTGAAAGGCACGTATTACGCGCTGGGCGGTGATGAGGCGCAGATGGCTGTGGCCACCAATTTCGGTGCGTTGTCGCTCTACATCAACTTCATCAACCTGTTCCAGTTCCTGTTGATGTTCCTCGGTGCCCGCGAATAAGCATTACTGGCTGGCAAATGCGTAGACCCCGGCTCCCGGAGCCGGGGTTTTTCTTTGTGGCGGTGTCAAATTATTCGACGATCTGAAAGCGCTTCCGCTCAAAGAATTTGAGCAGAGCCGTCAGCTCGTGGCCGCGTTTCAGGATCACACCGCCGGGGGCCAGTATCTTCCATGCGCCCTGCTTTCTGGCATTCGCTGGCGTTTTCTCAATCCGGTAAAGCGGAAATTCGCTGGTGCGGCGGAAGATGGAGAAAACGGCGCGGTCGGCCAGACCGTCAATCGCGTAATCCTTGCAGTCGCCGCTGGCGACCAGCCGTCCGTAAACGCTGAGGATGGCATCCAGTTCGGGGCGGGCAAACATGACGATGTCTTCGCGGGCCGAAACAGACATTCCCCTCATAAGCGAACCCTTGCTCCCATATGTGCGCCGGAACGGAATCACCCCGGCTTCGTTACCAAGTATTCACGTATCGCCACAAATCCGTCAAATTCCGGTCTTGCGAAGGTCGCATCCTGAAAACAGCTTGAACGTGTCGGCCGGACGGTTTCAAGAGGCTGCATGATCCAGGTTTCAGACAGCCCCCCCAGCCCCCCGGATCTGCAGCACAGCCTCCGGCCGACACCCTTTCTTCAGACACTCGCCATTCCCGTCTGGTCAAGCCCGGCAACACAAGTTATCGCTGTGAGTTCACGTCTTTTGCCAGATGAGGATTGTCTTCACGCAATGCTGACCGTTGACTCTGTGGTCAAGACCTTCGGACGCCGCGCAGCGGTTGACCGTATCAGTTTCGAGCTGACAACGGGCGAAGTGCTCGGATTTCTCGGACCCAACGGGGCTGGCAAGACCACGGTCATGCGCATGATTGCCGGGCGGCTGGAGCCGGATTCTGGAAAGGTCCGCGTGGGTGCTCACGATATGATACAGGACCGGCGGGCCGGACAGCGGCTCGTCGGCTATCTGCCCGAGGGGGCGCCGGCCTACCGCACCATGACGCCGCGCGAATTTGTCAGCTTCTGCCTGTCGGTGAGGGGCTATTCCGGCTCGGCATTGCGCGTTGCCCGCGAACGGGCGCTGGACCGTGCGCGTCTTGGCTGTGAAGCCAATCAGCAGATCGGGACGTTATCCAAGGGCTATAATCGCCGCGCTGCGCTTGCGGCTGCGATGGCCCATGATCCGCCCCTTCTTGTTCTGGACGAGCCAACCGACGGGCTGGACCCTAACCAGAAACATGAGGTGCGGGCGCTGATCCGGGAAATGGCCATGGACAAGGCCATCATCGTCTCGACGCATATCCTGGAAGAAGTCCCGGCGGTCTGCAGCCGTGTCATTGTGATCAACAAGGGCCGGATTGTTGTCGATGAAAGTCCGGACGAGTTTTCCGGACGCGCACGCTCAGGACGTCTGGAAGAGGCCTTCCGGTCCCTGACCCGGACCGCTGCCGAGGCGGCAAAATGACGGCCTCACCGGCAGGATTTCTTGCGATTTACCGGCGCGAAATACGCGCCTGGTTCGTCACGCCGCTGGCTTATGTCTTTCTGGCCGCCTTTGCCTTTGCGGCCCCGGCCTTTGCTTTCAATGTCGGACGGTTTTTCGACACCAATCGCGCCGATCTGGCACCCCTCTTTGCCTATATGCCTTGGCTTCTGATGATTCTGATGCCGGCCCTTGCGATGCGGGCCTGGGCCGAGGAACGTGATCGCGGCACGCTGGAAATCCTGCTCAGCCTGCCGGTGTCGGTGTCCTCCATTGCGCTCGCCAAATTTGCGGCGGCATGGACGGTTGCGCTTGGCGCGCTGGTTTCCACCACGCCGATGTGGGTTGCGGTCAATTATCTCGGCCATCCCGACAATCTGGCCATCGCCATTGCCTATCTCGGCACTTTCCTTCTGGCGGGCAGCTATCTCGCTATCGGGCAGGCCTTGTCGGCGGCGTCCGGCAGTCAGGTCACGGCCTTTGTCCTGTCTGTGCTCGCCGCGCTTTTGTTGACCATGGCCGGTCTGCCACTGGTCACAGATTCCCTCTCCGGAACCGCTCCAGCCTTCGTGGTGGAGGCGCTGGCCCATATCAGTGTTCTGGAGCGATTTGCGGCGTTTGAACGCGGTGTCGTGGGCCTGGGTGATCTCATCTACTTTCTGAGTTTGATGGCCTTCGGTATCGCAGCGGGCGGTTTGCAGGCCGGTGCCAGCCGGGAAGGGGGACGATGAGCCGCCGAATCCATCTGGCCGCCTTGCTTGCTGCGCTAGCTGCCGGGCTGGCCGGCATCAATCTTCTGGCGACTGCCTGGCTGGCCGATGTGCGGCTGGATATCACCGAAGGCGGGCTCTACCGGCTTTCGCAAGGAAGCCGCAGCGTTATCCGCGACATAGACGAGCCCATTCGCTGGACCTTCTATTATTCGCGGCGCACAGCGGCCGATTACCCGGCGGTGCGGGCCTATGGATCCCGTGTGCGCGGACTATTGCGGGCGTATGAAGCCGAAGCCGCTGGCCGCATTCTTCTGACGGAAATCGATCCGGAAGCTTTTTCGGCGGATGAGGATGCTGCGTTGGCAGCGGGACTGACGCCGGCCCCTGCCGGGCAGGGCGAGCGTATCTTTTTTGGACTTGCTGCTGAAAATGCGGTCGATGACCGGCAGGTACTGGCCTATTTTTCACAGGAACGCGAAGCGCTTCTGGAATATGATCTGACGCGGTCACTGGCCGAACTGTCTCGTCAGGCAACCGGGAAATTGGGCGTTCTGACAAGCCTCCCCCTCCGTCCGGGTGAAATGGGTGTGCGGCCCAGCCATATCGTTGACGAAATCAGCGCGGCCTATGATCTTTCCTGGCTGGACCCTGGATATCGTGAGGTGCCGGATGTTGAGGCCCTGCTGATCATCCATCCGCCCCGCCTGACGGCAGATCAACTCTATCTGCTGGATCAATACGTATTGGATGGAGGGCGGGTGATCCTGGCGCTGGACCCGCTGGCACTGGCGGCCTTCCGGCCCGGCCCGGACGGTTTGCCCCCGCCCGGCGCTCGCCGATCCTCGACCCTGCCGGGTCTGTTATCGGCCTGGGGGGTGGAGATTCCCACCGGCCAGATTGCGATGGACCGCAGTCTAGGCCTGCCGGTCCAGATCACCGAGAACGGGCGCAATCAGGTGCGCAATTATCCGCTCTGGTTTTCTGCCGGACCCGGACAATTATCCTCAGTTGACCTTGCGACGGCCGATCTGAAAAGGGGGGTGAATTTTGGTTCTGCCGGGCTTATCCGGCTGACACCTGTCGATGGGCTCGGCGTCCGCATCCTGGCACAGACCAGCGCTGACGGGTCAATTACCGATACCGAAACCGCATCGGGCAATCCGTCTCCGGCGGCGTTGTTATCCGATTATGAGCCGGTCCCATCACCGCTGGTTCTTGCGGTCCGCCTGAGCGGGCTTTTCCCGACTGCCTTTCCGGATGGGCCGCCATCCGGCTCCGGTCAGAATGCGCATCTATCTGCCTCGCGCCGGAGTGGGGATGTGGTGGTCATTGCCGATGTGGACTGGCTGGATGACCCGTATTTCCTGCGTGAAGATGCAGCCTTCGGTCTGTCGATCGTTTCGGACAACCCTGCCTTGCTGCTCAATCTGGTCGATCTGGCGCTGGGGGACCCGGCGCTTCTGGAATTGCGATCATTACCATCATCGGCGCGTCCAATGACACGTGTGGAGGCCCTGCGGGCGGCGGCAGAGGCTGAATATGCTGACGAGCAGGCGGCGCTCGAGGCGCGCACGGCAGATATTCAGACCCAGCTGGATTCCTTGATGTCAGGACGGCCTCCGGTGGAGGGTCCGGCGCCTGCCGCTTCGCTTGAAAGCCGAATTGGCGAATTGCGGGCGGAAATGGCGATGGCCCGGGACCGGCTCCGCAGTATTGAGCGTGAATTCCGCAAGGATATTGATACGCTGGAGGCCGGTCTGCGGTTCTGGACGATGTGGGCTCCGCCCATTCTGATCCTGTTGACCGGCATGGGTATCAGTTTCTGGCGCCGGCGGAGGACGCTGTCATGAGCGCTCCCCTCAATCGCCGCCGTCAGGCCTTGACCGCGCTTGGTCTTGCCATGGTCCTGTTGGTGGCCGGACTGGCGGCCACCTTTGTCAAAGACACCGGGACCGGTTTGCGGGCACCCCCCGCCACGCTGACGCCGCGATTGACGGACGCACCCGGGATGGCGGCGGAAATCATGGTGACAACCGCTACAGAAAGTTTCCGCCTTCGCCGGTCGCTGGAAGGCTGGGTGCTGGCGTCACATGACAATTATGAAGCCGACGCAGAGCGGGCCGAGTGGCTTGTTGAAGCCCTTTCCAGCCTCGAACCCGTTGGCGAACGGACCCGTCTTTCAAGCCAGCATGAACGATTATCGTTGGGCGACCCGGTTGAGGGCGGAAACGCGGCCCGCGTGGTTGTGCGGGACAATAATCAGCGGGAACTGGCAAACCTTCTGATCGGGGCGCAGCGTCAGGACGGACGGATTTATGTGCGCCGGGATGGTGAGGACCAAAGCTGGCTGGTCAGAGGATATTTGCCGGAATTCGCCAATGCGGCGGACTGGATGCAACTTGAATTTCTGTCCCTTGGCCGTGACGCAATCCGTGAAGCCTGTGTCCATCCGGAAGAAGGCCCGGCCTACTGCCTTCAACGCCGTCTGTTATCGTCGCAATCATTCGAGCTGGTATCCCCGCGGGGCTGGACGCTGGTTTCATCGGGTGCCGGAGACGGGGTGGCTACGGTCCTCGGCCGTATTCGTTTCCGCGGCGTGCGTCCCTTGCGCGACGTGCGCAGGCCGAGCATTGCCGAGCATCGCGTGACCACGATCACTGGTCTGGAAGTGACGCTGTCGATCCGTGAGGCCGATGGCCAGTACTGGGCAGGCATCATTGCCGTGGCCCACAGTGACGCCGCGCGCCCGGACGCCATAAGGCTGAACGAACGCGCGGACGGATTTGCTTTTGCCCTGAGTGATCTGAGCGTTGAGCGGCTGATCCGGCCGCTCGAGGACATTGCCGTTTCCAACATGGCGGGCGATGCCCCATGAAACTCAACCAGCTGACACTGGATGTGAGTGATCTTTCGCGCTCGAAATCTTTCTACCTGACGCTTGGCTTCCGGCTGCTGGTCGACAGTCCGCATTATTGCCGTTTTCTGGCCCCGGATGGTGACACAAGTTTTTCGCTTCACCGGGCAGATGAAGTCACTCCGTCGGGTGCAACGCTGTATCTGGAAACCGATGATGTCGATGCGGAAAAGATGCGGCTCGAGACCGCGGGCATTGCCTTCGATACCGAGGCGGCGGATCAACGCTGGCTGTGGCGGGAGGCCGAATTCCGGGACCCGGACGGGCATCGCTGGAAGCTTTACCACGCCGGAAAAAACCGTATCGATCCGCCGTGGCGCGTGCGTCCGGACGAGGCCTGAACGCTCGGATCAGTCGGTCATCGAGCGGCGAAAATCAGCGGCCCCATAAATCGGTCCGCCGCTCCTGCCCTGGATAAAGAACACTCCGGCCAGTCCTTCGGGCAAGGCGGCCCCGAAGTTGCCGGGACCCTGTTGCCATTCGCCGAGTTCAAAAATCGATGTGACCGGATTATAGACGCGGACATCGCGGCCTGCATTGCGCCCGCCCTCGACATTGACGGTCCGCCAGCCTGGAACATAGGCCGCAAGATAGAGTGTGGCCGGGGTTGCCGAGGGGACATATCCGTCAATGCCAATGGTGAAATTGCCACCGCCATGATGGCGGACGTCGATTTGAATGGAATCGGTCATTGTCATCTGGCGGTTGGTAATTTGTGACAATATGCCATCAGGCTCGGACCCTGCCGCTTCGGCAGTGCCGTCGATGACGAATTGCGGTGTATAGACCCGCGCCAGATCCAGCCGTGCCTTGTAGGCGCGTTGCCGGTCGACGAATTCCGGGCGGGCATAGGTGTCCTGCCAGCCATAAATGTCCCAATAATCCACACTGAAGCTGAGCGCGATGACGTCAGCGCGTTCATCGAGTTGTCCGAGATATTCATTCGCTGCCGGACAAAGCGGGCATCCCTGACTGGTATATAACTCGATCAGGACCGGACGCGCAGGTGCGCTGGCAGGTTCATGTGCCGGTCCTGCGAGCAGTGCGGCAAATACAAGGCTGAATAATCCGTTGATCATGTCTTCCTAGATAGAGCCCCCGCGGCTGACCTGCGAATCACATGGCTGTGACGCGCTTGATCGGACATCCAGCTTCAAATTGAACCTTTTCACGCTGAATAACGACTAACCCTGAAGATTTGCAAGCCGGAGTGAGTTTTGCCGAAGCCAACAGAATCCAGAGTCTTTGATGAACTCCTGCTGGTTCAGGCGCGCAGCGGTGACCGGCGGGCCGCCGAAAGACTGGCGATACGATGGTATCCCCGGCTCAAACGCGCGGCCCGCCGCATTCTAAGGGATGCCGATCTTGCGGACGATGCCGTGCAGGAAGCCTGGGCGGGCATTTGTTCAGGATGGCTGGGACTTTCAGACCCGGGAAGGTTTCCGGCCTGGGCCTATGGCATCTTATCGCGCAAATGCGCGGACAGTTTGCGCCGCATTGTCCGGGATCGTGAAAATCAACAAGCCCGTCCTGCGCCGCCTGATTCGCAGGCGGATTTCTCCAGCGACCGGATGGGCCTCAATGCGGCTTTTGCCAGCTTGCCGGACGATCAACGCATCGCTGCAACGCTCTTCTTCGGTGAAGGGCTGACGCTTACAGACATTTCTGACGCGACTTGCGCGCCGCTGGGCACGGTAAAATCGCGTCTTTTCCACGCCCGCCAGAAGTTGAAGGCGGCTTTATCAGGGAGTGAGTTGTGATGAGCAATTTCAATCAGAAT
>PFFX01000010.1:7844-8206 GCA_002783385.1 Rhodobacterales bacterium CG15_BIG_FIL_POST_REV_8_21_14_020_59_13
GACGAGGAATTCCTGACCAGCCTGGGCGAGGAGCTGGGCGGCCCGATCCTGTACCGGATCGACCTGGAACTGGCGCCGGCCGCGGCATCCGGCCCGGCAGCGCGCTTCAGCACTCTGCGGCTGCGGGTCGCGCCATCACCATGAGATCGCGCGGGTTCACCCTGGTCGAGGTGCTGCTGGCGGTGGCGTTGCTGGCGATGGGCCTGGGCATCGCCTTCGCCGTGCTGCGCGGCGCGGTGGCCGCGGTCGACAGCGCGCGGGCGGCGGCGGAGCGGGTGGACCAGGTTCGTGCCGCGCAGCACTTCCTGCGCCGGCAGCTGGCGGCGGCGGCGCCGCAACCGTGGCTGCCGGAGGACCAGGAC
>PFFX01000152.1:0-7542 GCA_002783385.1 Rhodobacterales bacterium CG15_BIG_FIL_POST_REV_8_21_14_020_59_13
TGGCCTTCCGGCGGGTTCGCTCCTTGTATCCGCACAAATCCGCTCCGGCCATTGCAGCCAGATCAGCAGGTCCTGACCCTAGATCAGTTCGACGCTTTCAACACCCTTGACCCCGCGCAAGGCTGCCTGAACCGGCGGCGTTGTGGGCACCCGGCCCGGCAGGCGCAATTCGGCTTCACTGCCATCGGCCACCGACAGGATGAGATGAACAATGCCCTCACCCCTGGCGCTGTCTGCGGCCCGGTCTAGGCGGGCCTTGACGCTTTCCAGCGCCGCAACATCGAGACGCACTTTCAGTCCGGCTGCCGCCGGAGCTTCATCCAGGGCTTCAATACTGTCGGCGAAAAAGCGGAGCTGTTCTTCCTTGTCATCAATACTGGCACTGATCATGACCGAAGCCCCGACCTCCAGCGCATCGCGTGAGGATTGCAGTGTTTCGGGATTGACCAGAACCTCGAATTCGCCGGAAGGATCCGAGAGCGTCACCCAGGCAATGCGTTTGCCGGAGCGTTGCGACACACGTTCCTGGCGGCGGCGGACCACGCCAGCCATGCGGATGGCGGACGCACCATCCGCCACACGGTCGGGCGCATCTGCGACAAAGACAACGCCGCGTTTTGCCAACATGTCCGCGATATCATCCAGCGGATGGCCGGAGAGATAATACCCAATCGCCGTCAGTTCCTCGTCCAGACGCTGTGTTGCCGTCCATGGCGGCGCCTCTGGCAATTTCGGACGGGCCAGCCCGACGGCGTCCGGATCGGTCCCGCCAAAGAGGCTGACTTGCGAGGTGTCGCGCTCCTCCTGCGCCTTGGCGGACATGGCGCACAGGGTTTCGGCCGCGGCAAAAGCGCGGGCGCGATCCGGTTCGATGCTGTCAAAGGCTCCGGCGCGCGCGAGATTTTCCAGTGTCCGCTTGTTTAACAGCCTTGGGTCCACGCGTTCGGCAAAATCGAAAAGGTCGGTGAAGGGGCCATTGGCTTCTCGCTCCCCGGCCAGGGCTTCCATTGCCGAAAGGCTGACATTGCGGATCGCGCCAAGCGCATAGACGACCGCGCCGTCCTTTGTCGAAAAATCAGCTTCGGAATGATTGATGTCAGGCGGCAGGATGGTCACATCCATGCGCCGGCCTTCCTGGAAGAAGACCGCCAGCTTCTCGACATTATTGCGGTCGAGGCTCATCAGCGCAGCAAGGAATTCGACCGGATGATTGGCTTTCAGATAGCCGGTCCTGTAGGCAATGGCGGCATAGGCAGCGGCGTGGGACTTGTTGAACCCATAGCCGGCAAATTCATTGACCAGCTCAAAAACATATTCCGCCTTGCCGCGCGAGACGCCTTTCTTTTCGGCACCTTCAAGGAAACGAACTTTCTGGAGCGCCATCTCCTCTTTCTGTTTCTTGCCCATGGCGCGGCGCAGGAGGTCGGCCTCTCCCAGTGAATAACCAGACAGGATCTGGGCAATCTGCATCACCTGTTCCTGATAAATGATGACACCATAGGTCTCATCCAGAACGGCTTTGAGATCAGGATGAAGGTAGTCCACCTCGGCGCGGCCGAATTTGCGATCAACATAAACGTCGATATTTTTCATCGGCCCCGGACGATAGAGCGAGATAAGGGCAATCAGATCCTCGATCTTGTCCGGCTTCATCTTGGCCAGTGTGTCGCGCATGCCGGTTGATTCCATCTGGAACACACCGATTCCCGCACCGGTCGATAAAAGCTGATAGACTTTGGGATCATCGAACCCGGCGTTTTCAAGGTCCGGTACCTCGCCACCTGCCCGTTCGATATGTTTCAATGCGCGGGCAATGACGGTCAGGGTTTTCAGGCCCAGAAAGTCGAATTTGACCAGACCGGCCGGTTCAACCCATTTCATGTTGAACTGGGTGGCCGGAATATCCGATCGCGGATCGCGATAGAGCGGGACAAGCTCGTCCAGCGGCCGGTCACCGATGACCACGCCAGCCGCATGAGTGGAGGCGTTGCGGTACAGGCCTTCAAGCTTCAGCGCGATTTCCAGAAGGCGATCGACACCCGGCTCCTCCTCGGCAAACAGGCGCAGGCGGGGTTCGGTCTCGATGGCTTCGGCCAGCGTGACCGGATTGGCCGGATTGGCCGGCACCAGCTTGGCCAGCTTGTCGACAAGGCCGAGGGGCAATTGCAGCACGCGGCCGACGTCGCGCACGACCGCGCGGGCCTGCAGTGTGCCGAAAGTGATGATCTGGGCGACGTGGTCGGCACCATAGCGTTCCTGCACATAGTGGATCACCTCACCTCGCCGCTCCTGACAGAAGTCGATGTCGAAGTCAGGCATGGAGACGCGTTCCGGATTGAGGAAGCGTTCAAACAGCAGGCCGAAGCGCAAGGGGTCAAGATCGGTAATGGTCAGAGACCATGCGACCAGCGATCCGGCGCCCGAACCGCGTCCAGGGCCGACCGGAATATCATGGGCCTTGGCCCATTTGATGAAATCAGAAACGATCAGGAAGTAGCCTGGAAACCCCATCGATCCGATGATTTCCAGCTCCAGCTTGAGCCGGGCCTCATAGGTTTCAACCGAGGCGGCCGGTTCGATGGCTGTCAGGCGGTCTTTCAGACCGGCTTCAGCCTGGACGCGCAATTCTGCGAGCTCGTCACGGCCCCCTTCTGTAGGGAAACCCGGAAGAATCGGGTCATGGGTCCGGGGCCGGAAAGAGCATCGGCGCGCAATCTCGATGGTGTTGGTGATGGCTTCGGGCAGGTCGGAAAATCGCGCCTGCATCTCCTCGGCCGGAGCAAAAAAGTGATCCGGCGTGACCCGGCGGCGGTTTTCAACCGTCAGATATTCGCCTTCGGCAATGCACAACAAGGCATCATGTGCGGAATGCATGTCCCGGTCTGGAAAAAAACATTCATTGGTCGCCACCAGTGGCAGATTGCGGGCATAGGCTTCATCGACCAGCCAGGCTTCAGCCAGTAATTCCTCGCGGCGGCCATGGCGCTGGAGCTCGATATAGAGCCGGTCTCCGCAAACCTCCTGCAAACGTAAGAGCCAGGCGGCCGCCTCTGAGCGGTGACCGTCAACGATCAGGCGGTTCAGCACGCTGTCCGGGCCACCAGTCAGAACGATCAGGCCGTCTGTGTACTGGAAGAATTTCTCCGCCGTGATGTGGGCCGGCTCTGCAGGGCCGACTTCAAGAAAGGCGGCACTCGTGAGTTTGAGAAGGTTGCGGTAGCCAGTCTCATTGGCGGCCAGCACCGCGATGGTGCCATCCGGCCGAGCCGTCTCACCGGGGCGCGGCTCCGCCAGACGGATGGAAAGTGTGCAGCCGGTGATCGGCTGTATACCGGCACCGGACAGGGTTTCAGAAAATTCCAGCGCCCCGAAAAGATTGTTGGTATCGGTGAGGCCGATGGCAGGCATATTGCCATCCCCGGCCAGCTCCACCATGCGCTTGATCGGGATGGCCCCTTCGAGCACGGAATAGGGCGAGCGGTTCCGGAGATGGACAAATCCCTGTCCCGTATCTCCTAATGGCTCGCTCATTCCATTTACTCCTTTGGTTTCGACTCACCCCTCCTATCAGAGCCTGCCCGAAAAGGTCAGGCGAGGAGAATGGATGTCCACATCAAAATCATCCAGCCAAAGCCCAGAATGGCCGCAGCAGAAGTCGCGTCAGCAAGAAGTCGTCTCATAACCAGCTCCATCATCGGTTTCGTTCTGGTTATGTTCTTTCATGTTTTGTTCCGTCCTGCAACAGGTTTTTCGTTAACGCGGAACTCCCTTTGTCAAGCAGTGGCCTGGAAGCAAACAAGTTTGCCATTTTCGAGTGTGAGAACACGGTCCATGCGGTCCGACAGGGCGATATTATGGGTGGCGACCAGAGCGGCGGCCCCCTCTTCCCGTGCGGCCCGGCGGAAGCTGTCAAACACAGCTTCAGATGTGGCCGGATCCAGATTGCCGGTCGGTTCATCTGCCAGAATGAGCTTGGGAGTGTTGGCAAAGGCGCGCGCAATGGCAACGCGTTGCTGTTCGCCGCCGGAGAGTTCAGCGGGTCTGTGGGTCAGGCGTTCACCCAGGCCGAGCGCGGTGAGAAGGCGTCTGGCTTCTATCATCGCCTTGTGACGCAACTCACCATGGATCAGGCGCGGCAATGCAACGTTTTCCAGCGCGTCAAATTCAGGTAGCAAGTGATGGAATTGGTAGACGAAGCCGACGAAATTCCGCCGCAGCGCTGTGCGCATATCATCATTTGCGTTGACCGCATCAATGCCGGCCAGAGAAACCCCGCCGGCATCAGGCGGTTCAAGCAGGCCAGCGATATGAAGCAAAGTCGATTTGCCGGAACCGGAGGGGCCGATCAAACCAACCATTTCGCCGGGTTTAAGCTCAAGATCGATCCCGCGCAGCACGTGCAGAGCCTCGCCACCGGATTCATAGGTCCGCTCCACGCCTTCCAGGGAGAGCACGGCCTCACTCATAACGCAGTGCCTCCACCGGATCGAGACGGGCGGCGCGCCAAGCGGGCGGAAAAGCGGCGAGTAAGGCCGAGATCAGACCAAAGAGGATCGCAAAGCTGACCTCGCCCGGATCAATCCGGGCAGGAAGCCGCGTCAGGAAATAAACTTCAGGATTGAACGGATCGACGCCGGTCAACAGTTCGATAAAACTCTGCAAATGTTCGATGTTCAATACGAAGGCAAATCCCAGAAGCGCCCCCGAGAGCGCCCCGACAGCCCCGATCATCGTGCCGATCAGCAGGAATATCCGCATGATTGAGCCACGGGTTGCTCCCATCGTGCGCAGAATGGCGATATCCCTGCCCTTGTTCTTCACCAGCATGATCAGCCCGGTGATGATATTCAGTGCGGCAATCAGGATAACGACTGACAGGATCAACCGCATCGCAAAGCGTTCCACCTGCAAAGCCTGATAGAATGCCGAGCTCTGGTCGCGCCAATCATAGAGGGCGATACCACTACCGATCGCACGGCGGACCTCGACCATCGTCTCGCCGATCCCGACCGGATCCTCAACGCGGGCTTCGACTGTCAGCGGTCCATCCTGGGCAAAAAACAGCAGCGATTGTTCCAGCGGCATGAAGGTCACGACCTGATCGAATTGATGCACGCCGACAGTGAAAACACCTCCCACCGTATAGGCTTTGCGCCGTGGAACCGTGCCGAACGGACCCGAGGAGCCGGTCGGTGCCAGCACAGTGATCTGATCGCCCGGGCTGACATCCAGACGCGCCGCAAGCGCGCGGCCGATCAGGATATTGTCGCCACCATGATTGCCGACACCAAAGGTATCAAAGGTACCGTTGATCAAGCCGTAGCGCTCATCTGCGCCCGGCACGGCAGAAATCCGGGGAATGCCCGCCAGATCAGCGGGCTCAATCCCGACAACCTGCGCGCCAACGGTCTGGCCATTGGCGGTAAAAAGCGCCTGCCCCTCATAACGGGGGCCAGAATTGAGCACACCGGGAATCCGCTCAAGACTCTGTTCGATGTCGTCGATCTCCCGTTCGGTCAGGCCGCGGACATCGACATAGACATGGCTCTGGGCACCGAGGAGCTGGCTCAGGAGTTCGTAGCGAAAACCGTTCATGATGGAGAGGACGATGATCAGGGCGGCGACACCGAGCATGATTCCCATAAAGGAAATGATGGCTATCAGCGCGATACCGCCTTCCTTTCGCCGGGCGCGCAGATAGCGCATGGCAATCACGAATTCAAACGGCGCAAAAGGCCGGGCCCCGCCGAGCTTCGCCTCAGCCATCAGAGAATGATCCTTCCGAAAGACGGTTGATCGCGTCGTCGAGCGAGAGCTCATATTTCTCGCCGGAGCGGCGCACCTTGACCTCGATCTTACCCTCTTTCAGCCCGCGCGGGCCAATGACCAATTGGTAAGGCAGGCCGATAAGGTCCATCCGGGCAAATTTGGCCCCTGCCCGGTCCGCTGTGTCGTCCAGCAGCGGCTCCTTACCGGCTTTCGAAAGCGCCGCATAAGCGATCTCGCAGGCCACATTGGTCTCCTCGTCATCGGCACGCATATTGATGATGCCAACGCCATAGGGCGCAACGCTTTCCGGCCAGATAATGCCGTTTTCGTCATGGCTGGCCTCGATAATGCCGCCCATCAGGCGTGACACACCCACGCCATAGCTGCCCATGTGCACCGGGCGCTCCTTGCCATCGGGATGAACAAGAAGGGCTTTCATCGGTTCAGAATATTTGGTGCCGAAATAGAAGATATGCCCGACTTCAATGCCGCGGGCGGACAAGCGTTTGTTTTCCGGGACTTCGGCATCGAACCGGTCAGGCTCATGCATTTCCTCGGTCGCCGCATACAGTGATGTGCGTTGATCGACATGCGGCTGCAGATCGCCATCGAAATCCACGTCCAGTCCCGGTGCGCCCATCTCCACCAGATCGGCGTGGCAGAAGACTTCGCTTTCGCCGGTCTCAGCCAGAATGATGAATTCATGGGACAGATCGCCTCCAATCGGCCCGGTATCGGCACGCATCGGCACGGCTTTCAGACCCATGCGGGAAAATGTGTTCAGATAGGCGACGAACATGCGGTTATAGGCCTTGCGGGCGCTGTCTTCATCCAGATCGAAGGAATAGGCATCCTTCATGAGGAATTCGCGGCCGCGCATGACACCAAAGCGGGGACGGATCTCGTCACGGAATTTCCACTGGATATGATAAAGCAGCTTGGGCACGTCCTTGTAGGAGCGGCAATAGCTGCGGAAAATCTCCGTGATCATTTCCTCATTGGTCGGGCCGTAAAGCAGGTCGCGCTTGTGGCGGTCGACAATGCGCAGCATTTCCAGACCATAATCATCATAACGGCCGCTTTCACGCCACAGATCCGCAGGCTGGAGGGTCGGCATCAACATCTCGGCAGCGCCCGCGCGGTCCTGTTCCTCGCGGACGATCTGTTCGATCTTGCGCAGAACGCGGTGTCCAAGCGGCAGCCAGGCATAAATGCCGGCGGCTTCCTGACGGATCATGCCAGCCCGCAACATCAAGCGGTGGGAGACAATCTGGGCGTCCGAAGGCGTTTCCTTCAGAACGGGGATGAAATAACGGGAAAGGCGCATGAGACAGTTTCCGCGGCGGTTTTATGGTTGCAGCGACGATTAACCGGGCTCGTGGTATGCTGCAAGGCCGTTAGACGCTATCGCTATGCTGTGGGATCAGATTCCGGACTGCCGATACCGCGGAGCGCGTATGACAGAATTTCCGCGAAACGAGCTGGAAGCCGCTTTGCAGCAAGCGGCGGAAGATCCGGTTGCCCGGCCGGATTTCTTCAATCTGCTTTTGGACGCGACAATTTATGTTATCGGCAAGACGGATGCCGGCCTGCCGGCTGGTGAATTCCGCATTTCCGGGGGTGATACGTTGTCGCTTGCCAGTTTCGAGTTTGATGATGGCCAGCCATTTATTCCTTTTTCACATCTCTGGACGCACTGACCGAAACCGTTTCCGGCGAGGCTGGCTATTTGTCGCTTCAAGCGCGGAAATTAATGGAATCAACGCGCGGCAA
>PFFX01000152.1:7573-8090 GCA_002783385.1 Rhodobacterales bacterium CG15_BIG_FIL_POST_REV_8_21_14_020_59_13
GCCAAGGAATTCACACCTGAAGAAGTGTCACGCCGAACAGAGTGAATACATGTTGGAAGAAAACGCCGAAGTCCATCTGGGGCAGCCGACTGATATACCGGTAGAGATGATCGAGGCCCTGACCCGGCTTTTTTCGCGGCACAGCCAAGTCAAGCGCGCCTTTCTGACCCAGATGCGGGTTCCGGCCAAAGACGAGCCGCTCAGCCTGCTGGTAGGGCTGGAGGTGGACGGGAAAATGGACGCGGTTTTGCGCGCCATGGAGATTGTCATATCCAGTAAGGCAGAGTCAGACCGGCCGGTTGATGTTGTGTTGCTGGGCGAAGGCGGCGGGTTCGTCGATAAGTATATCGAGACGTCCGGGATCGAACCGTTTTATGCCCGTAATTGGGGACAGCGGCTGAAGGGCTTTTTTGTCCCCCCCTAGCTGTCCCAAGCGTGTTCGCCGGGAATGAAGGGGATGTCGTTCAGCGAAATCAGCTGGAATTCCAAAACAATAAAGAACGCCAGCCAGAGGATG
>PFFX01000006.1:0-3588 GCA_002783385.1 Rhodobacterales bacterium CG15_BIG_FIL_POST_REV_8_21_14_020_59_13
CCCTCAGGGCGGTTTCGAACGCCGCCAGATCCTCTGGCGTATTGGTTTCCGTGGCCGCGACAATGAGAACATCGTCCAGCCCCTCGCCCGGATAGAGACGCGAGGCCGGCACACCGCCCAGCACGCCTTTATCGACCAGCGCGTCCACCACATCAGCAGCCGGCCGGTTCAGGCGCAGGGCAAATTCGTTGAAGAAGGTGTCCGTGAGCAGTTCGGCCCCGTCCACCCCGCTCAGACGATCCGCCAGATCACACGCCGTTTCGTGATTGAGCTGTGCCAGTGTCGTCAGCCCCTTCTCGCCCAGAAGCGTCATGTGAATTGTAAAAGCAAGCGCGCACAGGCCGGAATTGGTACAGATGTTCGAGGTCGCCTTGTCACGGCGGATATGCTGCTCACGTGTCGACAGGGTCAGCACATAGCCGCGGCGGCCATCGGCATCGACGGTCTCGCCGGCCAGACGTCCCGGCAGGTTGCGGATGAAATTGCGATCGTTTTTACAAGCGAACAAACCAACATACGGCCCGCCGAAAGTGAGCCCGACCCCGATCCCCTGACCTTCACCAACAGCGATATCCGCGCCCATTTCCCCGGGTGATTTTACCAGTCCAAGCGAGACCGGCTCGGTGAAAACCGCAATCACAAGCGCGCCATGTTTATGGGCTTTTTCGGCGATTTCTGTCAGATCATGCAAACGCCCGAAAACGTCCGGCGTCTGGATCACAATACAGGCGGTCTCATCATCAATCGTCCCGGCAATGCCCGACAAACCCGAAAGGTCCGGCGCGGTAGAGGCAATGGCGATATCCATATATTTGGCCAGCGTCTTGGTCGTAGCCGCATAATGCGGGTGCAGCGAACCGGCGAGGACAGCCTTCTTGCGCTTTGTAACGCGGGCCGCCATCAGCACAGCTTCGCCGCACGCTGTCGAGCCGTCATACATCGACGCATTGGCGACATCCATGCCGGTCATCAAGGCCACCTGGGTTTGGAATTCGAACAGCGTCTGCAGCGTGCCCTGGCTGATCTCTGGCTGATACGGCGTATAGGCAGTCAAAAATTCCGAGCGCTGGATCAGATGATCCACAGTGGCGGGCACATGGTGCTTGTAAGCGCCTGCCCCGACAAAGAAGGGCAGGCTCGAGGCCGGCGTATTCTCGTCCGCCAGCTTGGACATCGCCCGCTCCACCTGAAGCTCGGTCTGAAGCAGTGGCAGATCGACCGGCCCGTCGAGACGGGCGGCCTCGGGCACATCGGTGAACAGCGAGTCAATGGACTCCGCGCCGATCCGCTTCAGCATGTCTTGCCGGTCAGCCGGCGTCAGGGGGAGATATCGCATCCGATTGTCCTGCCAGAGTTTTAGGAGATATGGGCCTGATAAGCGGCGTCATCCATGAGACTGTCGAGTTGGCTTGTGTCGCCCAGTTTCAGCTTCACAAACCAGCCATCGGAATCTGGGCTTTCATTGACCTTTTGAGGCTCGCCTTCGAGCCCGTCATTGACCGCAACCACTTCGCCGGAGACCGGCGCATAGACTTCCGAGGCCGCCTTCACCGATTCGACCACCGCCATTTCATCGCCCTGATCGAACGTTTTTCCGACGTCCGGCAGCTCGACAAAAACCACATCGCCAAGCTGTTCGGCCGCATAGGAGGTGATGCCGACAGTGGCGGTGTCGCCGTCAATTTTCACCCATTCATGGTCCTTGGTGTATTTCACACTCATCGCAGTCTCCCCTGATGGCTATTCGCCCCGATAATACCGTTGTTCGACGAAAGGCATTTTCGTCACCTGTGCCGGCCGCGCCTTGCCGCGCAGCAGAATTTCAATCTCCGTTCCGGGTGCTCCGAATTCGGTATCGATATAGGCCATGCCCACCGGACCGCCCACACTCGGACCAAAACCGCCGGAGGTGACCACGCCTATGGTCTGCCCGTCCTTGACGATTTCCGCGCCTTCCCGGGCAGGTGCGCCAGTCATGGTAAAGCCCACGCGCTTGCGCGCCGGTTTATCGGCCAACATCTGCATGACACGGGCAGCGCCCGGAAAATCAAGCCGTTCGCGGCGCGGCTTTGCCACCGCCCACATCAGCACCGCCTCGACCGGGGTCGTTTCTTCATTCATGTCATGACCGTAAAGGCAGAGCCCAGCCTCCAGACGCAGCGAATCGCGCGCACCCAACCCGACCGGCTTCACCCGTTCATCGTCCAGAATTTTCTGTGTGATCTCCGCCGCGCGATCCGCCGGAAGGGAAATCTCGAACCCGTCCTCGCCGGTATATCCCGAGCGCGAGACCCAGATCTCTGTTCCGTCCATGGTGAATACGCGACACTGCATGAATACCAGCTTCGCCGCGTCCGGCACCAGCGCGCTGAAAACATCCGCCGCCTGCGGCCCCTGCAGCGCGATCAGTGCCCGGTCCCCGATGACGCGAAGCTCACCCTTTCCGGAGGTGTTTTTTGCGATATGGGCAAAATCATCGGCCTTGGTCGCCGCATTCACGACCAGGAAAAGACCGTCATCCCCGAACGGTCGCGAGACCATCAGATCATCGCGGATCCCGCCCTGCTCATTCAGCAGCAGCGTGTATTTCTGCTCACCATGCGCCAGCGCCGAAAGGTCCGCCGTGATCAACTTTTCCAGCGCCGCCTCCTCGCCGGTATAATGTGCCTGGCCCATATGGGAAACGTCGAACAGGCCAGCCGCTTCGCGCGTGTGCTTGTGCTCGGCCATGATGCCATCGTATTGCAGCGGCATGTCATAGCCCGCAAACGGCGTCATCTTCGCACCCAGTGCGGTGTGAAGGTCATAAAGCGGCGTCCGCAGCGTATCGGTCATGGTTTCGGGCCCCGTTACCGGCATGTCCGGATGGTCCGGACGGCCCCCGCTGTCTCTATAACCTGAGAGATTCCGCAAGAAGAGGACACATCCCTCTCTTGCTTGCTCCGTCGGTGGGACGCTCTTTCAAACGCCCGCTTTCCAGCGTTTCGTCATCCCGCGGTCCATCTGCCTGAGCGTTTCCGGGGCGGTTGCGCCTTCGGCGCCGGCCTTGTTTGCCGGTCTCTCCCGCGGGGACGGGAAGTGATGAGGTTTAGAGCGCGTGTATACAGAGTCAATCGCGATCGACTGATGAGATCGTCGAACTATTTCGGCCAATCGATTTCACGAATGAAATCGGCATGCTCCTCGATTTCAGATGCAATCTTATTTCCAGGCAGCCTTACAACGACAATTTGTCATGAAAAACCCCCAAGCTTTCGCTCAGGGGTTTATACACATGCCCGCCTACGGGTGTAACGGAATACTTGGGATTAATACGCAATTTCAGGGGAAATGTCAATGAATAAGCGGTTACCCATTTACAATTTTTACATCCTTTCCGGCGCTTCAAGTCCGATCAGCGACAGCGCGATCTCCAGCTGTTTCAGCGTGGTTTGCGCCAGCATCAGGCGCGAAGCGCGGATTGTTTCATCCTTTTCCGGCAGGATCGGGCAGGCCGCATAGAAGGACGAGAAGGCCTGTGCCAGGGCATAGACATGATCGCAGATATGATTGGGCGCACGCAGCTCATAGGCCCGTTTTACAGCATCA
>PFFX01000006.1:3603-23318 GCA_002783385.1 Rhodobacterales bacterium CG15_BIG_FIL_POST_REV_8_21_14_020_59_13
CGCCGGACCAGCGCCGCTTCCGCCGGGTCGGTGAGCTTTATCCCACCGGCTATCAGCCCTTCAGCCTCGGCCTTGCGCATGATCGATTTCACCCGCACCGCCTGATACAGAAGATAGGGACCGGTCTTGCCTTCAAACGAGATGAAACGGTCGAGCTCGAAAATGTAGTTGGTCGTGCGGTAATTCTGCAGATCGGCAAACTTGATCGCGGCATTGGCGACCATGCGCGCGACACGGTCGAATTCTTCCGGCTCCAGCTCTGACCCCAGCCCTGCCTCATTGAGCCGCGCCTTGGCGCGCTCGAACGCTTCGCTGATCAGGTCGGCAAGACGGAACGTCCCTCCCGCGCGCGTCCGCAGGCGCTTTCCATCCGGCCCGTTTACCGTGCCGAACTTGATATGCTCCAGCGAGCCTTCCTCGGCGAGCCCGGCCTTGTAGGCCGCGCGATAGACCTGCTCGAAATGATCCGACTGGCCCAGATCCACCACATATAGAATGAGGTCTGGGTCCACAGTGTTTTTCCGGTCCTGTATCGTGGCCAGATCGGTTGTGCCATAGAGCGCCGAGCCTTGAGAGGAGACGAGGATGAGCGGCGCCAGCTCCTTCTTGTCATCCTCCCGTGCCACCCGCACCACCCAGGCCCCGTCAGACTTTTCAGCGACGCCGCTCGCCTTGAAGTCCTCGACCAGTGCCGGGATCAGCTCATTGACGTCGCTTTCACCCTTCCACAGGTCGAAATGCACACCCAGCGTATCAAAATCCTGTTTCAGGGCCGCTATGGACACGGAAATGAAATGCGCCAGCAGCGCCCGGTAGCCACGGCGGCCAGCCTGCAATTCGGCCGTCGCCTTGCGCGCGATGGCGGCGCGGGCCTCGTCCTCTTTCGCAGCGGCGGCCGCCTGCGGATACAGCCGCGACAGATCCTCGATCGTGACCGGCGGCTCGGCCGGATAGTCGCCCTCATGGGCGGGATCGAAATAGGGCAGGCCCGGCTGTTCGGCCTGAAGCTCGGTGACCAGCAGGCCCATCTGATAGCCCCAATCGCCAAGGTGAATGTCCGAAACGACGTCGTCCCCGCGGAAGCGGAACAGGCGCTGCAGGCTGTCACCCAACACCGAAGACCGCAAATGACCGACATGCATCGGCTTGGCGACATTCGGGCCGCCAAAATCGATCATGACTTTCCGCCTGGCGTCAACGCGGCCAGCTCCCAAGCGGTCATCGGCCGCAATGGCATTGGCCTGCCTTTCATAGACGTCCACTGCCGGCGTCAGGTTCAAAAAGCCCGGTCCGGCGATTTCCAGATCAGCGATCAATGGGTCGCCCTGGAGAAGGGCTGCAACTTCATCAGCCACGGCACGCGGAGCTTTTTTGGCCAGCTTGGCGGCGGCCATGGCGCCATTGCATTGATAGGGGGCCAGATCCGGACGGTCTGATTGTGTGCATCTGCCAAGCTCGGGCGGCAAGCCGATAGCTTCAAAGGCCGCACCGGTACGGGCGGTCAGCAGATCAACGATCGAGGTCATAAGATCAGTCCTGGCCCGCATTCACGCGGAAGCGCTGGCCGGCGCGGTTCCAGGCAATCTGTTCCGGGGTCAGGTCGAAGCCGACAATGATTTCGAAATTCGTGCCCGATGTCGTTTCAGTTGCGCGCGGAATAGTGATCCGGTTAAGCGATTCGGTCATGTACACGCGATCCTGCCCCGGTGCGAAGCGCACTGTGATCGGAAAGTCCTCGCGATAGATCACCACCCTGTCGCGGCGCGTAACCGCTACGAAATAGGTGAAGGTATGCTCATTCCCCTGCGCCGCAGGACCACGGCCAAATCCGAAATCAATCTCCAGATTGGCTGTGATCGGCTCGGTTTCGTAATAGCGGCACAGCGAGCGCACACCGTTGATCTCCCCGGTGAAGCCGACAGATTCAATCGTTGCGGGTTGCTCAGTCAGCTCGACAATGCGGTGCGCATCATACAATGCAAGCGCTGAAGGGCACGGTCCCGGATTGTCAGGAGCGTCGGAAAAGACACGATCTAACGAGCTGCAGCCAGCAAGGGCAAACGCAATCAGCGGGACAAACAAGCGCATGGGTGGTGACTCCGGGCGGACGCTTCACTAGATCAGGGTCATACGATGACTGTCGAGCCGCCGCAACGCCGCGGCCGCACATAAAGGACGAGAAATGACGCAGGGAAAACGCCCGATGAAAGTGTTGCTGGCCGCACCGCGCGGTTTTTGTGCGGGTGTGGACCGGGCGATCCAGATCGTCGAGCAGGCCATCGTGAAATTTGGTACCCCGGTCTATGTGCGTCACGAAATCGTTCACAACCGGCATGTGGTCGAGCGTCTCGAGCGAATCGGCGCGGTTTTTGTCGATGAGCTGGACGACGCGCCTGTGGATCGTCCGGTGGTGTTTTCCGCCCATGGAGTGCCGAAATCCGTGCCCGAGGAAGCACAGCGTAGAGAGATGATCTATATCGACGCCACCTGCCCGCTGGTCTCGAAAGTGCATGTCGAGGCCCAGCGCCATCATGCAGCCGGCATGGAAATCGTGTTGATCGGCCATGCCGGCCATCCAGAAGTCGTCGGCACGCTGGGCCAGTTGCCCGAAGGGGCGATCACCCTGGTTGAAACTGTCGAGGACGCCGCAAAATTCGAGCCGCAAGACCCCGCCCGCATCGCCTTTGCGACCCAGACAACGCTTTCGGTCGATGATACCGCCGGGATTGTTGCCGTGCTTCAAAACCGCTTTCCCGGAATCGCGGCCCCGCACAAGGAAGACATTTGCTATGCCACAACCAACCGGCAGGCTGCGGTCAAGGCGATGGCAGAGCCCTGCGATGTGGTGCTCGTGATCGGCTCGGAAACATCTTCGAATTCCAAACGTCTGGTCGAGGTCGCCCTCCGCGCAGGGGCAAGGAACGCCGCGCTGGTTGAAGACGCGGCCGCTGTGGACTGGGCGCTTCTTGAAAAGGCCCGGACCGTCGGCATCACCGCAGGGGCTTCGGCTCCTGAACAATTGGTCGAGGATCTCATCGCCGCCATTGGTGAACGTTACGACTCAACGGTTGAAGAATTGCGGGTAACGGACGAAAATGTGGTCTTCAAATTGCCCAGACTGGTTGCCTGATCATGAGCGGGAACAAGACCCGGACAACCACGCTATTACCCCGGGATTTCATCGCTTCGGTTGAACCCGAACGGCGGCGCAAGGAAGGCGATATCCTGCTCGGCCTGTTTGAGAAAACCACGGGCTGGAAAGCCCGCATGTGGGGACCGGCCATCATCGGGTTTGGCGAGTATCACTACAAATATGAGAGTGGCCGCGAAGGCGATTTCATGGCCACCGGCTTTTCGCCGCTTAAAGCCAAACTCTCCATCTATATCCTGCCCGGCTATTCGGATTATGCACCGATCCTGGCGCGGCTGGGCAGGCACTCCCACGGCAAGTCATGCCTGTATGTCAACAAGCTGGACGATATTGATCTCAATGTCCTAGCCGAGCTGATCACCGTCGGCATTGCCGATTTGTCGCGGAAATACCCGGTGAAACCCAGCTGATGGGCCTGATCACGATTCATACCGACGGGGCCTGTTCCGGCAATCCGGGGCCTGGCGGCTGGGGCGCGCTGCTGGAATGGAAGGGCCATGAAAAAGAACTCTATGGCGGCGAGGCCGGGACTACCAATAACCGGATGGAGCTGATGGCCGCGATATGCGCGCTGGAAAGCCTGAAGCGCCCGGCCACTGTCCGGCTGGTGACCGACAGCGTCTATGTGCGCGATGGCGTCACCAAATGGATTCATGGCTGGAAGAAAAATGGCTGGAAGACCGCCGCAAAAAAGCCCGTCAAGAACGAGGATTTATGGCGGCGTCTGGAGGAAGCTGCCAGCCGCCATGAGGTCCGCTGGGACTGGATCAAGGGCCATTCTGGCGATCCCGGCAATGAGCGTGCCGATGCCCTTGCCGTCAAAGGCCGTGACGAGGCCGGTGCCGGTAAGGTGTAAACTCCGGCACCGCAACCCATCGCGGCAAGTGTCTGTCAATTGCCTTCAAGCTCGGCCCTTTCATCTTCCATTTCGATGGCCGCAGGCGCTGCTCCGGCAGCGCTGACCTGCGCGGCGGTTTCCGCTTCACGGCGCAACACGTCGTCACACATACGCCCCTCATAGAGTCCGTTGAGATAATACCAGCGGCGCTCGACAACCACTTGGCGGGCTTCTTCTTCCTCACGCCGGCGCTGGGCCGCCCGGCCGAGCATGCCGCCCACAGCCCCGATTCCCGGTATGGCGCGGCCCACACCCGAATGCAGGGCGCCCTGCATGGCGAGACCGGTCGCGGCATTGATCGCCTGCTCGCTTGCGAACACCCCGCCTTCCGGTGCGCCGCCGAGAATTTCGGAGGCTTCATTGGCAGCGGAGATAATTTCCGGACACGTCATTGCAGAATCACCCAGCAGGATGACCTGACTTCGCTGAGCGTCTGCTGTACCGCTGGCCAGCAGGCAGACTGCAGCTATGACAAATGATTTGGACATGATCATTTCCTCTCTGTTCATTCCGTCAGCTGTCTGATTAGGGCGTCCCGGACCTCTTCGGCATCCCCCGTTCAGGGGAGGTGCGAGATAATTTCTGAAAGAGTTGCCGCTATCGGCTGTGCGATCCGGCTGTTTCCAACCACGCAGATCGAACGGTGTGATTCCGGCTGAGCGTGAGAAACCTTGTTTGCCGGGACAGGATCAAGGGTCAGGCGTCGGTTTCAACCGCCTGCCCTTTTCAGCCTGCCTATTTCGCGACCAGGACGATCGGAAACGTATCCAGAGAACCGGCATTGTCGCCGCGGATATAAGCCGCCAATTCGATACGACGGGATCCTTGCGTATCATCCACAAAACCGAAAAAATCAAAACTCGGCACGCCGCAATCGACATTGGCGGTTGAAACAAACTGCCAGGTTGTGCGGTCCTCGTTCAGGCGCAGATTGGTCATGGAAACCGTGCATTCCGAGCTTTGGCCAGGCCAGGTCACGGTAGCCGACCCGACACCGCCACCATTGACCTCCGTGCCCGTATCCAGATCGCCGATATCATTCCCATTATAGAAGATATCAAAGGTCTGACCGACAATGGCGCTGCTTTCCGCAGTCAGATTACCCGACAGGGTCTGCTCGGCGACTGGATCATAAACGGCCTGATAGGTGAAGGTGTATGGGCTGTTAAACAGGTTGGTGACCTGGGCGTTGATGCCCGCAAGCGGGAATATGTTTCCACCTTGGCGATTAACCGCATTACTGGCCGTCCTGGTGGCACTGACACCTTCAGCATAGGCCATGGCGGACTGCGAAAGCGCGCGTCCACCTGTATTCTGATTAAGCGGCAAGATGGCGCCCTGTGCGGTCGCTGCCCACCCGGCCGTGCCGCGCTCGGTGATCGCGAAAGTGCCGCCCTGAAACACCACAATCGTTGCGGGAAAACTGCCGAAGGGTCCACCATTTCCGCCAAAGATCAGGCCGCGATAAACCCCGGCAATGGCATCCCCGCTCGTGACTGGCGCAGCCGCTATGACCGCAAAGCTGGTCGCGCCATAGCGGGTCGAGAGTTGCGCCGCACTATCGGTGTCGAGCGAAACCGCATTGGCGATATCACTTGCGGGAGCTGGAATGCCGAACTCGAAATAGACACGGGCCAGACCGGGCAAATCAGCCACGCCGTGCTCGCCATCAGACTGAACAAAGACATTGAAGGTGCGCACCTGATTGGTGCCGAAATTCACCTCAAGGGTTTCGGCCCGCGCACTCGTACATATGCCATTACTGTCGGTTTCACATAGATTGATACTGACCGGCAGCGAAAAATTGCCGGTATTGGCCGACACGGTGACACTTCCGGCTGCTCCGATATTGACCGCAGCAATCGCTGCCGGACGGCGTGCGCCTGCCGCTGGAATACGGACATATCCGTCCGCTGTCAGCGACTGCCCGATCACCAGAATATCCGGAACCGGCACAGCACTGACATTCAGCAAAAGCGTATTCACGCCCGGGAACAGGGGATTGCGGTAGTAATCGAAGGCCGGATTTGGTGCCGTATTTGCGCAACGTGTAAAAATATCCACATCGGCATTGTTGAGCGCAGCAGGAGAGGTAATCGCAACCAGCAGATTCTGGGGCACACCCCCCGGATTGGCGCTGCTGGCACCCGTCAGAGGAAAGTGGGCGTTCTGGTTATCGTTTGTTATCTGGTTGTTTTCATCCAGCAGCCGCCAGCTCAGCGTCGCGCCAGGCGCACCCTCGCCCAGAACAAGCTCGCAATCTGATTGGGGAACCGTGCTGAGCGCAGTCCCGAAGACAGTGGCCGTCTCGCCAATGCCGACCGAACGTGAGGACGGCAACATCGAAAACTGAACCGCGTCTGCGCGATAGGTTTGCGCCTCAGCGGAAGCCGGGACGGCAAGAACTGCAAATACGAAAAAAAGTGCCTTGAACATGAATTTCCCTTTGATTCGAGCGCTGAAGTCAGAGCGCGCAGGTCAACAGGGATAGCGTTGGATAGGGTTTGCTGACATCCCCTGTTCAGGGGAGGCGGCGAGCCGCAGCGGCCGCGCAGGCAGGGCGTTCAGGCCGTTGTGCCGGTCAGACTCGGCTCAGGCTGATTTCACGATCAGGCGGGTACTATCCAGAGCCTCGACGATAACCTTCGCCCCCTCTTCCAGATCAGACCCGTCGGCGGTTTTCGCCGACCACTCCGTATCGCCATGACGGACCCGGCCACGGCCCTCGGTGAAACCGCCGACAACCGTCACGTATTCCCCGACCAGATAGGTCGCACGCGTGTTCAGACCGCTTTGTGTTCCACTCTTCAGGCGGGGTTTCACGAAGCGGTCACCGAGGATGAGGAAGGTCACGCCGAAGACGGCAAAGCTCAGCAATTCCATGGGCCAGCCGACAAAGCTGGCCAGCAGGGCGGTGACAAAGGCGGCACTTGCCGGCCACAGGATATAGGTGGTGCCGGTGAGCAGTTCGGCGACCAGAAGGATCGCGGCAAAGCCGAGCCACCACCAGATATTCAGGCTCTCCAGCGCGGTGAGGATGATATCCATGAAGCGCCTCCTTAATCGGTTGCCGGAACGCTGCCGCGAGTCTGCTTGACCGCGCCCTCGGCTGCATCCTTGGCAGAATTGCGGGCTGCCTTGGCAAGCTCGCCAACGCCCATAACGGTCGAGACGATGTTGGAGAATTCGGCCGGAATGATGACGGTTTTCTGCTGGTCGCTGACCGCCAGCTTGCCAAAGGCCTCGACATATTTCTGGCCAAGGAAATAATTGATCGCGTTAAGATCGCCTTCTGCAATGGCTTTGGACACCATTTCGGTTGCTTTGGCTTCCGCTTCCGCTGACCGTTCACGGGCTTCAGCGTCGCGGAAAGCGGCCTCCTTGCGGCCCTCGGCTTCCAGGATCTGGGACTGTTTTTCGCCCTCGGCACGGAGAATTTCAGACTGCTTCTGGCCTTCGGCCTCCAGGATTTCCGCCCGCTTCAGGCGCTCGGCCTTCATCTGCCGCGCCATGGCCTCGGTGATGTCCGGTGGAGGAGACAGGTCCCGGATCTCGATCCGCGTCACCTTCACCCCCCAGGGATTGGTGGCCGCATCGATCACCGACAGCAGCCGGGCATTGATATCATCGCGGTTGGACAACACCTGATCAAGGTCCATGGAGCCGACCACGGTCCGCACATTGGTCATGGCCAGGTTAACGATGGAAAAGTCGAGATTATCGACTTCATAGGCAGCACGCGCCGCTTCCATCACCTGAATGAACACAACGGCATCGACCGACACCATGGCATTGTCCTTGGTGATGACTTCCTGCTTGGGTACGTCCAGAACGCGCTCGCGCATATTGATCTTGTAACGGACCTTGTCGAAGAACGGGATGATGAAGTGAAGGCCCGGGCCCATTTTCCGGGTGAACCGGCCGAACCGCTCAAGCGTGAATTCCATACTCTGCGGCACAACCTTGATCGTCGATGTAACCAGCACAAGCGCCAGAACAACAACAACGCTAATAAAGATAAAAATACCCATAGGCCTTCACTCCTGTGTCTGATCAGAGCTGACCGAGCATATGCTCGGCGCTGGACGTACGGAAATCGCCCGGCGCTTCCGTGTTCAGAATCTCCACCACACCGTCTTTCACCAGCATGGAAAAGCGCTGCGAACGCGTGCCCATGCCAAAGCCGCTGCCATCCATGGTCAGACCGGTCGCCTTGGCAAATTCACCATTGCCGTCGGCCAGCATCACAATGTCGTCTCCGACGCTCTGATCCTTGCCCCAGGCATTCATGACGAACACGTCATTGACGGACACGCAGGCAATTTCATCGACGCCCTTTGCCCTCAACTCATCTGCTTTTTCAACGAATCCGGGCAGATGCTTGGCCGAACAGGTCGGTGTGAACGCGCCCGGTACAGCGAACAGCGCTACGGTCTTGCCGGAAAACACATCCGACGTGCTTTTCTGGGAGGGCCCATCATCCGTCATGACGCCGAATTTGACGTCGGGGAGGCGGTCACCTTTGGAAATAGTCATATGTCATGCTCCTTGGATTTCTTGTTATAATTCAAATTTGCCCGATCAATTCCCGGCTGAATAGCGGGAAATTGGCTTTACCTGTCCCTGGATTCCGGCAAGCATACAGATATGGGCCAAGATGGATATCTAACTGGCAAGCTTTTGATCGCAAGTCCTGCGATTGGAGATCCGCGATTTGATCGCGCACTGATCTATGTCTGCGACCATGACGAGGATCATGCCATGGGTATTGCCATCAACAATCCGGTCGAGGATTTGAACCTGCCTACCCTGTTCGGGCAACTCGGCATCGCAAGCGATATCATCCTGCCCGACCGCGCCGTGTTGAATGGCGGGCCGGTCGATGGTGATCGCGGCTTTGTCCTGCACACGCCCGACTTTGCCCATGACAGCGCCACCATGCGCGTGTCCGGGAATATTTGCCTTACGGCTACCCGCGAAGTGCTGGATGCGATGGCCTCCGATCACCCGCCACGGCGCGCTGTGCTGGCGCTGGGTTATGCCGGATGGGGTCCGGGCCAGCTGGAAGACGAATTGCAGGCCAGTGCATGGCTGGTCGCCGACCCGGAAGAGGGTCTGGTTTTCGATGATCATTTCGACAATAAGTGGGACCGTGCCCTGCAACAGATTGGTGTAGACCCGGCACGGTTATCCGCGATTTCCGGCCACGCCTGAGCGTTAACCCAGCGGCGGCTTGATCCGCCCCGGCAAACCGGAGCGGACGATTTCAGCGGCCAGCTCCGGCGCAACAGCGCCCGCATAGCGGAACCCCTGACCGTAATCACATCCCATTCCGGCGAGTTGATCGGCGGTCTCGGCCAATTCAATACCTTCGGCGACCACCGTCATTCCATAGTGCTTCGCCAGTTGCAGAACCGATTCGACGACTTTTGCCGCACTCGCCGATGTCGACATGGCGCGGACGAAATACCGGTCGATCTTGACGGTATCAAAACTGAATTCATCCAGCCGGGAGAGCGAGGAATAACCGGTGCCGAAATCATCCAGCGCGATCTGGATGCCTGCCGCTTTCAATTCCGCGATGATCGAAGCGGCCCGGTCCGGTTCGCGCATGATTTCGGTCTCGGCGATCTCCAGCTTGTAGGTACCCGCCCGGAGCCCCGCTTTCGTCACGGCCGAGATCAGCCGGTCTGCAAACCCTTCAGACAAGAGTTCGCCGACACTCGCATTGGCCGACATGAAGAGCGGCGCGCTGGCCGCGGTCTTCCGCCAGGCGGCAAGGTCGCGTGCGGCAGCTTCGCGAACCTGATCCCCAATTTGCTCCAAAAGATCGAGATCATTGGCTAGGGGAAGAAAATCATCCGGCCCGATAATCCCGACACCCGGCCGGTCCCATCTCGCCAGAGCCTCGAAGCCCGCCAGCACGCCGGTTTCAAGGGCGATGATCGGCTGATAATGGGCGAGGATTTCTCCGCCTTCCACAGCATCGGAAACCCGCGTTTCGCGGTCGAGCTGGTCGCGCGCATCCATCGAGAACCGGCCCGCTGGCAGAACCAGGCCGGTCAAGCTGTCACCCCCGGCCCTTGAACCAATAAAGCGCAAATAGCGGACCGCACCTTCTTCGCCTACCATTCTGACGCGCAGATCAATGTCGCCGGAAACCAGCGCAGCAACAAAATCCTCGCGGTCGCCGGGCGCCAGCATGTCGATAATGTCATCCACCCGGTAG
Source organism: Rhodobacterales bacterium CG15_BIG_FIL_POST_REV_8_21_14_020_59_13 (assembly GCA_002783385.1). Taxonomy (GTDB): domain Bacteria; phylum Pseudomonadota; class Alphaproteobacteria; order Caulobacterales; family Maricaulaceae; genus Hyphobacterium. Next base: position 13,882 of record PFFX01000006.1, read on the forward strand.
TCCGGCTTCAACAGTCCCATCTCGCCGACCGGCCCGGAAAAATGCGCCTTTTCCAAGCTCAGGGCAAAAGCGACCGCTCCCGAGGCCTTCGCGGCGCGGCTGAACAGGGCGTCATCCACGGATCGGATCCCCGGCCAGCAGCGCCAGCCTGTCATGATCACGCCACTCGCCGGCAATATACAGGAGACGCCGTGCCAGCCCTTCATGGCTGAACCCGATTTCATCCAGCAAGGCGCGGGACACCGTATTTTCAGGTTGGACAGCGGCCTCGATACGGTTCAGTTGCAATTCGTGGAAAGCAAAAGCCAGCACGCGGCGGATGGCCTGACGGGCATAGCCCTGGCGCACATAGGGCGCGCCGATCCAGTAGCCGATATCAGCCGACTGCATGACCCCGCGTTTGATATTGTTCAGATTACAGGCACCGATCAGAAGATTGCTGCGCTTGCGTGTCACAAAGAAAGGCGCACCGCGCCCCTCTTTCCAGTCCAGATCATAGCGGCGCAAACGCCCGCGATAGGCGGTACGGGTCAGCTCGTCTTCTGTCCAGGACGGTTCCCAGCGTTCGGTATGGCGGCGGCTGGCCGCACGCAGCTTGGCCCAGGCCTCATAATCTTCAGCGCGCGGGGCTCTGAGAACCAGATCGCGGGTTTCCAGCTCAATGGTCGGAGAATCATCGCGCCACAGCGCCATAGGTCAGCCTCATGCTCGTCGATGATCCTTATACACCAAACCCGCTAACGCCGGGTGAAACGCAGTCGCCCGGACTGCACATGCATCAACAGATAGATGACAAAAAGCACGATCGCGAGCCCCCACCAGGTAAGGGCATAGCCCAGATGTTGACCCGGAGGCACATTGGCGAGATGCGGCGGCAAGGCGGTTTCCGCTTCAATCAGCCAGATCTCCCCTGTGACCGGAAGACCGCCAAGCGCATCGGAAAACGCCTCGGGTTCAAAGCGGAAGAATTCGCCCGTTTCTGAATTGTTTGCCGCGTCAAAAACGCCCCGCTCCGGCGGGCGGGCAAAGACCAGTGTTGACGGGGACGCCAACCTGTCTCCGGTGAAAGTTTCAAATCCGGTCTGAACCAGCAGGTATTGACCATCAGCCGGGTCGTAACAGGCAGGCACTTGCAGGGGCGACATGAGCCGCCATCCAAGATCGCCGGAAGCGGATCGCCCGTGAAAGCGGATTTGCGCTGCCTCTACCCCATCGGGCGGGAGAACGTCCCGGCCGGTAAAGCTGGCCCGGATATCACAGAGTGCTGTCTGCCAGTCGACCACCTCTCCACCCTGTTGGGACTCCCAGGCCGAAATGGCGCCGGCTTTTTCTGCCATCCTCCCGAATTGCCACTGCCCCAGCCAGATCAGCAAAACCAGTGCGGGCAGAAACACAATGGTCAGAACAGGGAGCGGGCGGAACATCAGCGCCTCGTATCAATGCTCATCATTGAAGTGCGCTTCTTCGGCGGCATGCATGTATTGCAATGCGAACAATATGCCCTTGCAAGGACGCAGCAACAGCAGGCACAACACGACAGTGACGGGCAGCCACAGGATCATATGCACCCACAAAGGCGGGCCAACGGCAACTTCGAACAAGAGCGCCAGAAACACCACCGGGAAGCCGACGATGAACATGACAAAGAATGCTGGTCCGTCGCCAGCATCCGCAAAGCTGTAATCGAGATCACAGACGCTGCAAGACGGCGCAAGAGTCAGGAATCCGGAATACATCGCCCCCTCCCCACATCGCGGACAGCGGCCTTTTGCGCCCGCGAGGAAGGGGGAGACGGCGGTCATTTCCTATTGGAATGTGACGTAAACGAAGGCGAACAGGAACAGCCAGACCACGTCCACGAAATGCCAGTACCAGGCAGCCGCTTCGAGACCGAAATGCTTCTGAGGTGTCATCCCGCCCGTCAACAGACGGATCAGGCAGACCGCAAGGAAGATCGTCCCGATAATGACGTGCGCGCCGTGGAATCCCGTCGCCATGAAGAAAGTCGCGCCATAGAGATTGCCATCAATACTGAAATGAGCATGGGAGTATTCATAGATCTGAACCCCGGTGAAGCTCATACCAAGAAGCACGGTCAGGATCAGACCCTGGATCGCACCCTTGCGATCACCGTGTTGGAGTGCGTGGTGCGCCCAGGTGACCGTCGTGCCCGAGAGCAGCAGGATCAAGGTGTTTATGAGCGGCAAATGCCAGGGATCAAAGGTCTCAATCCCAGGCGGCGGCCAGCTTTCCCAACCAGCAAAACTGGTGCCGATGGCAACCGCATCCCAGCTGCCGCCGGCGCGCAGCTCGTGGAAAAGCGCGCCTTCAAAGAATATCCAGAACCAGGCCACGAAGAACATGATCTCGGACACGATGAACAGGATCATGCCATAGCGCAGGCCGATATCGACAACGGGCGTGTGATCACCGGCGCGCGATTCCTTGATGACATCGCCCCACCAGCCAAACATCACATAGAGAATTCCGAGGAAGCCGGCGAAGAACAGCCAGGGCTGACCTTCACCGAAGAAGAAATTATCTTCTGCCAGCCCCTTCATCCAGACAACAGCGCCCAGCATCATGACAAAGGCGGACAGTGAGCCGACAACCGGCCATGGGCTCGGATTGACGAGATGATAATCGTGTTTGACGGCGTGACCGGCCATGTCCTGTCTCCTGCGAGTCGTCCCCGGACGAATTACAAATCCTGATACAGGCCGCCGGGGAAAGGATCAATGCTATGGTGCCGCTTCGCGGCGACCTGTCGCGCCTGCGCCTTCGGCTTCCTGTTCAAAAAAGGTGTAGGACAATGTGATGGTGCGCACATCATCCAGGCGTCTTTCTTCATCCATCAGCGGATCGACAAAGAATAATACTGGCATTTCAACGCTTTCGCCCGGCTGCAAGGTCTGCTCTGTAAAGCAGAAACATTCCAGCTTGGAAAAATACGGTGCCGCCTTGAAAGGCGTCACATTATAGCTCGCCATACCCGTCACCGGATGGTCTGAATTATTGGTCGCCCGGTAAAAAGCCAGCGCCGTTTCGCCCACATGCACAACCATCGACAGCTGAACAGGTTCGAACGTCCAGGGAAGGCCGCGCTCCAGGCTCGAATCAAACCGGATTTCGACTGTGCGCTCGAGCACGGAACCAGCTTCAGCGGTCGCCACCTGCGTCGTGCCACCATATCCTGTGACCTGACAGAAAAGATTGTAGAGCGGGACCGCGGCATAGGCCGCGCCCACCATCGCCACCACCACACCGGATAGTGTCACCAGCAAGCGTGTATTCTTATTCTTCAGCATGTGTTTCATCGCGCACCACTGATACTGCTTCCTGTTCCGCCATGGCCGCGTCTTGCCGCGCGGCCATATTCTGTTTCAGCCGGATTGCCGTGATTGAAAAGATCAGCACCATGAATGCCACCAAAGACCAGGCAATCATGACATTGCGGCGATTGCGAGCCTTGATGAAATCCTGCTGCGTCAGCGTATCCTCCGTGCCCTCCGGGCGGGTGTCGGTTTCATTTGTTCCCGGGGTCTGATCTTCGGTCACAGCAAACCTCCAATCGGAGTCGCGATGTAAGCGCCCATGGCATGCTCGGCGATCAGGGCCGCAAACAGCGTTGCCAGATACCCGATGGAGTAAGCGAACAGATCGCGCGCCGCCTTGTCCCCGGCGCGCACCGCATAGAGTGCGCCCTCCTCAGCCGATCCGGCTTCCCCTGCACGTGAATTGTAGACCCGCCACGCCAGAATGATGAAGACCGCGCCTCCCAGAAAGGCTGCCAGCCCGTAGAGCAGGCCGCCAAGCCCGGTCAGAACCGGCGCCAGCGCAAACGGGGTCAGGATCATGGAATAGATCAGGATTTCCAGCCGGGTCCGTTTGGCCCCTTTGGCGACCGGCATCATGGGAACACCTGCGTCGGCATAATCGCCGGCTTTGTAAAGTGCCAGAGCCCAAGAGTGCGGCGGCGTCCATAGAAAAATAATCGAAAACAGAATTACCGCGTCCATGGACACAGTGCCCGTAGCAATCACCCAGCCAATCATCGGCGGAAACGCTCCAGCGGCTCCGCCGATCACGATATTCTGCGGCGTCCGGCGTTTCAGGATCATGGTGTAGATGACAGCGTAGAAGAAAATCGAGAAGGCCAGCATGGCAGCGGCAAAAATATTGGCCGCCAGCATCATCAGCACGATGGAAATGCCCGCGGTGACAATCCCGAAGCCATAAGCATCTTCCTGCCGTACCTTGCCCAGCGGAACCGGGCGTAGCCGCGTCCGCCGCATCCTCAGGTCGATATCGGCATCATAGGCCATGTTCAACGCACCGGCCGCCCCCGCCCCTATCGCAAGTGCGAAAATCGCAATGGCGGCCATGACCGGGTGAATCGATTGTGGGGCCGCGATATAGCCGGCAAAGGCTGTGAATACGACAAGCGTCATCACCCGCGGCTTCATCAGCGAGAGATAGTCCCGCCATTCGGCAGGTTTGGACGAGGCATGTCCCGTCAGGGCGATATCGCTTCGCGTTTCCATTGTCTCAATCAATTGCGGTTGGGGCGGAAGTTTCCTTCCGCCCTGTTGCCGTCGTCTAGTGACTGTCCGGCTTTACCACCGGCAGTTCATTGAACTGGTGGAAAGGCGGCGGAGAGGACAGAGTCCATTCCAGGGTCGTGGCACCCTCACCCCACGGATTGGCCGCACCCTTGCGGCGGCGCAGAAAGATATCGGCCAGCATGACGAAGAAAACCACCGTACCGACCAACGTCACCACATAGCCAATAGAGGAGACTTTGTTCCATAGCGCAAAGGCATCAGCATAATCGGGAACCCGGCGTTGCATCCCCTGAAGACCCAGGAAGTGCTGCGGGAAGAAGATCAGATTGACGCCTATGAAGGTGATCCAGAAGTGCAACTGTCCGAGAATTTCGGAATACTTGTAACCGCTCATTTTCTCGATCCAGAAATAGAACCCGGCGAAAATGGCGAAGACCGCCCCCAGTGACAGCACATAGTGGAAGTGCGCCACGACATAATAGGTATCGTGTAAATAGGCATCAATCCCGGCATTGGCCAGCATCACACCGGTTACACCTCCGACCGTGAACAGGAAAATGAACCCGATCGCCCAGACCATGGGCACTTTTAACTCGATCGATCCGCCCCACATTGTGGCAATCCAGGAGAAAATCTTGATGCCGGTCGGCACCGCAATAATCATCGTGGCCGCCACGAAATAGGCTTTCAGATCCACATCCATCCCGACAGTGTACATGTGGTGCGCCCATACGATGAAGCCGATGAAGCCGATCGAGACCATGGCATAGGCCATGCCAAGATAACCGAAGATCGGCTTGCGCGAGAAAGTCGACACAATGTGGCTGATCAGCCCGAAGCCCGGCAGGATCATGATATAGACTTCCGGGTGACCGAAGAACCAGAACAGATGCTGGAACATCACCGGATCACCGCCGCCAGCCGGGTCAAAGAATGTCGTTCCGAAATTACGGTCTGTCAGCAGCATGGTGATGGCCCCTGCCAGAACCGGCAGTGACAAAAGGAGCAGGAATGCGGTGATCAGCATCGACCAGGCAAAAAGTGGCATTTTGTGCATGGTCATGCCTGGCGCGCGCATATTGAAAATGGTGGTGATGAAGTTGATCGCTCCGAGAATGGAGGATGCTCCGGCAAGGTGAACTGATAATATCGCCAGATCCATGGACGGTCCGGGGTGGCCGCTGGTCGAGAGTGGCGGATACAGCACCCAGCCCCCGCCAAAACCATTGCCAGCACCGGACCCTGGCACAAAGATCGAGATCAAAAGCAGGATGAAGGCGGCGGGCAAGAGCCAGAAAGAGATATTGTTCATCCGCGGGAAGGCCATATCCGGCGCCCCGATATGGATCGGAACAAACCAGTTGCCGAAGCCGCCAATCAAGGCTGGCATTACAACGAAGAAAACCATGATCAGCCCATGGCCAGTGATGAACACATTATAGGCGTGCTCGTTTGCAGCCAGCGCCCCGAGCAGCGAGGTGCCGTCAAACACCTGGATGCCTGGCTCTGCCAGTTCCCAGCGGATCACACCCGACATCGAAAAGCCAATGATGCCCGTCACGATCGCGAACACCAGATACATCGTACCGATGTCCTTGTGGTTCGTCGAGAACAGCCAGCGGCGCGGATCCCAGATACTGGGCGAGTGATTGTGATCGTCGTGTTGTACTGCTGCGTCTGACATATCTCTTCTCCTCAGCGCGAGGCCAGCCGGGTCTCACGGACCCCGGACTGGTATTCGGCGATCATCGTCCGGCCCGCATCGATATCTTCGGCAGCAGTGGCCGCCCAGCTATCAAAGACGTCTTGCGGAACGACATGAATTTCAATGGGCATGTAGGCGTGCCGCAAACCACAGAGCTCGGAGCACTGACCGAAATAAACGCCCGGCTGCTCGGCCCTGAACCAGGTCTCGTTCAGCCGGCCCGGAATGGCATCAATCTTCACTCCGAAATTCGGCATCGCCCATGAGTGGATGACGTCGGCGGCGGTCACATTCAGGCGCACATTCGTATCAATGGGCACAACCAGCGGATAGTCAGTGGAAAGCAGACGGTATTGACCAGCTGCAGCATCAATTTCTTCATCCGGAATCATGTTCGAGTAAAATTCACCAATTCCCATATCAGCGTATTCATAGCCCCAATACCACTGATACCCCGTCGCCTTGATCGTAAGCTCGGCTTCCGGAACGACGTCCTGCAGATACAAAAGCCGGAAGGACGGGATCGCGATAACCACCAGGATCAGAACCGGAACCGCCGTCCAGATAATCTCGATCAGCGTGTTGTGGCTGTTCCTGGAGGGGGTGGGGTTGTTGCGGTGATTATACCGGATCATCACGTATAACAGCAGCGCCATCACCAGAATGACAATCGCTGAAATAATGGACATGACGAGCGTATGGAAATCGACGACGGACTCCATAACCGGTGTGACGGCTTCACGGATACCGATGGCATCAGGCGTAGGAGATCCGGCCTGGGCTGCGGAGGCCGCAGCAAGGCCTGTCCAGATGGCGAGTAGCGCGGTTAGAAATCGCATGGCTTCCCCAAATAAATGTTTTCCGCAAGTTACACCCTCGCGGATCGAGCCGGAATATAGAGCGCTGGTTCAAGCCTGTCAGGCCGCTATCAGCGCTTTTTTGTCGCATACGTGCCTCTACCCGGAATGTCGATGAAAAACATCCGCATAATTCAGTATTTTCCAGATTGAAGGCATTCTGCTAATTTATGGCCATGCCCCGGAAAGCGGTCTGCAAAAGGCACGTACAGGCGATGAAAAAGCTGGCAATCGGAATTCTGATCACTTGCCTGTGGGCAGGAGCTGCCACGGCGCAATCACTCATGATCATTGGAGATAGCCCGGCATCGCAATGTTATGACAATGCCCGCTGGGCAAGAGCCTATGCATCCTCACTGGCGCCCTGCGATGACGCGCTGGCTGCCCCGGACCTGCCTCTGCGTGACCGTCAGCGGACTTGGGTGAACCGGGCCGTGATCAATCTGCACCTCGGGGAGGCCGCAGTGGCGCTCCATGATCTTGATCAGGCTGTCCGCCTCGGTTTCGACTCGCCCGAGATTGAAATGAATCGCTCGGCCGCCCTGATTCGCCTGTCGCGTTACGAAGACGCTATCGAAGCTGCCACACTGGCGTTGGAAGGCGGATTGCGCGACGCGGAGAAAGCCTATTTCAACCGCGCCGTTGCTTACGAGCGTCTGGGCCGGGTCGCCGAAGCCTATGAGGATTTCCGGGCCGCCAGTGCTGCCGCGCCAGATTGGGCCGCACCACGTGAGCAATTGGAGCGTTTCAGCGTTTCCAGCCGCAGCTGACTTCCCTCACCCATAAACAGTCAAGAGGCTCGCAACCGGAGCGCAGCACCGCTATGTCTGTTTCATGCCTAGCAGGAGTACGGACATGTCGAGCGATCCTTTCGCACCCTTTCAGTTTGATGCCGATGCGGCGCGATCTGTCATTGCTGATCCTCTGAACGGGGCCGATGATGGCGAGCTCTTCCTCGAACATGGCACTTCTGAAACCCTGGTTTTCGATGATGGCCGCCTGAAGACCGCTTCATTCGATGCGCTTCGCGGTTTCGGACTCCGCTGCGTTTCCGGAGAGGCCTCCGGCTATGCCCATTCCAGCGATCCCACGCTGGAGGCCCTGAAACGGGCCGCCTCAACGGTCGGGGCCGCAAAGGAAGGCCGTAAGGGCACATTTGCTGACGCGCCGGCCGGCACAAATCGCCATCTTTATGATGCCATTGATCCGGTGAACGAACCCGGCTTCGACGCCAAATCGGCATTGCTTCAGGAAATCGACGCCTATCTGCGTGACCGCGATTCCTCGGTAGTCCAGGTTTCCGCATCCATCGCCGGCTCGCGCCGCATTATCGGTATTCTGCGTCCTGACGGCGATTTGAAAACCGATGACCGGCCCCTGGTCCGGTTGAATGTATCGGTCACAGTCGAGCGCGATGGCCGCCGCGAATCCGGGTCCGCCGGAGCCGGTGGACGCGACGTTTTCGAAGCCTGGATCGCCCCTGAAAGCTGGAAAGCCCTGGCCGACGAAGCGCTGAGAATCGCGAAAGTCAATCTCGACGCCATCGACATCAAGGCCGGGCAGATGGACGTTGTGCTCGGGCCAGGCTGGCCTGCCGTCCTGCTGCACGAAGCCATCGGACACGGTCTGGAAGGCGATTTCAACCGCAAGGGCACATCCGCCTTTGCCGGCCGCATGGGCCAACAGGTCGCGGCCAAGGGCGTAACCATCGTCGATGACGGCGCCATGGACAAACGGCGCGGCTCCCTGACGATCGACGATGAAGGCACGCCTACCGAACGGACGGTCCTGATAGAGGATGGCATTCTCGCCGGCTACATGCAGGACCGCCAGAATGCTCGCCTTATGGGAATGCCGCCCACCGGCAATGGCCGCCGCGAATCCTATGCCCATACGCCCATGCCGCGCATGACCAATACCTATATGCTGGCAGGTGATCATGAACCGGCCGAAATGCTGGAAAGCGTCGAAGACGGGCTCTACGCGGTCGGCTTTGGCGGCGGCCAGGTCGACATCACCTCCGGCAAATTCGTTTTCCAGTGCACCGAGGCCTACCGCGTGCGCAACGGCAAGGTCGAAGAACCGGTCAAGGGCGCAACCCTCATTGGCGATGGGCCCACCGCCCTGACCAAGGTCTCGATGATCGGTAATGATTTCGCGATGGATCCCGGCGTCGGCGTCTGCGGCAAGGCCGGACAGGGCGTGCCCGTTGGCGTGGGCCAACCCTCGCTGAAAGTCGCCGGCCTGACCGTTGGCGGCGCCGGTTGAACGCGTCAATTCGCGTTTTGGTGACTGAAATTACAGCCATTT
>PFFX01000006.1:23327-34752 GCA_002783385.1 Rhodobacterales bacterium CG15_BIG_FIL_POST_REV_8_21_14_020_59_13
GGCTGGAAATATCCCTAGTTTGCAGCCCATCGGGTTTGGGGACTGACAGGAGAAATCTCATGCGAGGGAGATTGACAGCCTGCGTCTCGGCGTTGGCTCTGGGCCTGTTTGCCGCATTGGCAAATGCTCAGGAGGCCACCACCCATTCCGGTGAAAACCCAAATACGGCGATTGTCGGATTTGGCACCGAATTCTTTTCATCCTTCAATCCGGTCACCGCGCTGGACATGGTCAGCCGCGTCCCGGGCTTTTCCCTGTCCGGCGGGGATACCCAGCGCCGCGGCCTGGCGGATTCCTTTGGCAATCTGCTGGTCGATGGACGGCGGCCCTCGAACAAGACGATTTCACTCGAAACGGTGTTGCAGCGGATTAATGCTGCGGATGTCGAGCGGCTGGAATTGATCCGTGAACCCGTCCCGCAATATGAAATGCGCGGGCATGCCAGGCTGGTCAATGTGGTGCTGCGCGAAGGGGCCGGATCGTCAGGTTCTTGGTCGGCTCGGGTCAATCATTTTGACGGTGGGCGGATCGGCGGTATCACCGAGATCGCATACGCCACGCGGCTGGGTGAAACGGACCTGAATATCGGACTGGAATCGCAATTGCGCGGGCAGCGGATCCGGCGCCGGGAATCGCTCTTTGACGGGGCCGGTACGCAGACCGAGGCGCGCAATGAGAACGAGCAGCGCCGTTATTGGCAGCACACCGCGACTGCTTCGCTGGCCCGCCAGCTGGGCGAGGATACAAGATTGCAACTGGATGGCCGGTTTTTCTTACGGGAATGGCGTCGGCATCAGAACTCCCTTGTCGACGGCTTTGCCGGCGGCACGGTCTTCCCGCTTCGCTATGAACAGTCTGCCACAACGAATTATGGTCAGGGCGGGGCTTTGACCGGAACGCTGAACCACGATTTTAACGACCGCCTGTCATCTACCACAACCCTCCTGTGGCGCCATGACATCTCGGATGACGGCCCGGAGCCGTTTGAAACTTTCGATCCCGTAAACTTTGTCGAAGCCATCATTTTCACAGCCAACGCCCACACCTCGGAAACCGTATTGCGTCAGAGCCTGAATTACACTGTAAATGACTATCATACGGTCGAATTCGGTGCCGAGGCGGCGATCAACTGGCGGGAGACTTCGCTGAATCTCCAGCTGGATGATGGCATCACGATCACACCGATCCCTGTTCCGGTGGCTGACACACGCATCGAAGAAAGGCGCGCAGAACTGTTCGTCAATCATGTCTGGTCCATTAGTGCCACCGTAATTCTCGAATCCGGCATCCGCTTTGAAGCGTCGCAGATCGAGCAGACCGGCGACACACAACAATCGCGGACTTTCTCCTATCCGAAACCATCCATCGCACTGACCTGGCAAGCTGGCCCCGATACCAGCCTCCGGATTTCCGGCCGCCGCGACGTTGACCAGCTTGAGTTTGGAAAATTCGCCAGCTCGGTGAATGTTGCCGACAATAATACCGTGCTTGGAAATCCGGACTATGAGCCGCAGCGGACCTGGACGCTGGAAGCCGAAGCCGAACGCCGCATTGGTGAAGGGGGGGCAGTCACCTTCCGGATCGGCCAGGACTGGATTGAAGGCGTCGATGATTTCATCTCGATTGTCACGCCCAATGGCGTCTTCGACGCGCCAGGAAATATCGGCGATGGCACGATTTTCCGCCTGACCGGCGAATTTTCACTGCCACTCGGCTCCGTCGGTCTTTCAAATGCCGTGCTCAATGGCTTTCTCGAATGGTATGATACAGACATTTTCGACACGCTGACGCAGCAGCACCGCAACCTGTCCAATCTCCGGGAATGGGAATTGCGGCTGGATTACCGGCAGACTTTCCCGGCGCTCGATCTGGCCTGGGGGTGGAACTATTTCTGGCTCTCGGACGGCGAGGTTTTCCGCGCCCGCGAATACCGCCTGCTAGGCCGGACTGATGGCGATCTGGACATCTACCTCGAGACCACGCGCTGGGATGGGCTGACGGCCCGCCTCGGCATTGATCAGGCATTCGACAACGGCAATTCTCGCAAGCGGGTATTCTTCAACGGATCACGGGCGCTGAATGTGATTGAGGCCATTGAATTCCAGAACCGGCGGGAAGGGCCGCGGATCTATGTCGAGCTTCGCGGCACTTTCTGAACAAGCCAGCCAGTGACTGGTCACAAGTCTGCGATTCCCCCGGCCGCATTAGCGCCGCCGCTCTTTCTGCGTTAATATGGCATAAAAGGAGGCTGTCATGCGCTGGTGTTTGAGACAGACTGCCGTGTCTCTGGCCGTGCTCGCTGCACTGACGGGTGGATCCGCCTCTGCGGCGCTGGAGAGGTTGACCTTTCAACGCGCGCCGAGCGGTCACCTCCTCGTCCCGGTTCAAATCAACGGCCAGGGCCCCTACATCTTCCTGTTCGATACCGGTGCAAGCCATACGGCCATTGCCCAACCGGTCGCAGAATCACTGGGTTTCCAATCCAATTGGATTCGAACTGGCGATGTGCAATCCCTGACCACGCGCTTCGAGGCGGAACGCTTTGCGCTCAACCGGTTTGAATTTGCCGCCTCCGGCCCGGTAGATATCGACAGCGTCGTCATCCCTGTCAGTCCGGACGACGCCAATCCGGTCGCCGGGCTGCTGGGTGCAGATGCAATTGTTGCGCGGCGCTACGCGATTGATTTCTCTGCCGGCACACTCACCCTCGATACTGCTACGCCGCAGAATGCCGATGGACGGGTCAGTCCGATCGGCTTGCTCGTATCCCCGGCTTATATTCGCCGGAGTGTGGGCCGTATCAATGTGCTCATTGATTCCGGCAGTGCACACTCCATCGTCAATCCGCGTCTCGCCCGATATATCCGCCAGCGTTCCGGCACAGTCCCTGTCATCCTCAATGGTGTTGACAATGCCATCGACATGGAGGCCGCACCCATCGACATCCGCCGGTTTCAGATTGGCAGTTTGTGTGTTGGCCATTTCAATGCCCTGAAGTCCGATCTCGATGTATTCGGTGCCATGGGCTGGGAGTATGAACCGGCGATGGTGCTCGGCATGGATGTGCTGCGGCATGCCGTCATAACGGTCGACCGGGATACAGGCATCGTCCAGATCGATGCCGCCGATGAAAACAATTCCTGCGCGCGCTGAACCCCCGATTGTCCGCAGGCCTGTATGAAAAAGCCCTGGCACGCGGCCAGGGCTTTTCCGTTTCACATCGGGCCGCGTCTAGGGAGCGCCGGAATCGCGATCCATGGACGGACCGCCCGCTTCGGTTTCGGTGGGATGCGGTGTCATCGTGCCATCGGCATCCCCCATCAGTTTCTTGATGATCGGCGAGATTACCAACATACCGACGGCGATCGCCATCGCAATCAGACCCACCTGCGTATAGACCGCCGTATAGGTGGCTTTCGCTGCCGCAACATCTGTCAATTGTCCGCCAATGGTCTCTGCCCCGGTTGAGGACGCAATCACACCAGCCAGGAAGTTGGACAGGCCGGAATAAAGGAACCACGCCCCCATCGTCATGCCGACAACGCGCGCAGGCGCAAGCTTGGTGACGGCCGACAGGCCGACAGGCGACAACATTAACTCGCCCATCGTGTGAACAAAGTAGATCAGGAAGATGAAGTAGACGGCTGTCATTCCGGCTGTGCCGCTGACATTCATGCCGAGGACCAGCGCAAGGAAGCCAAGGCCCACCAGGAAAACGCCTAAGGCGAATTTCACCGGTGTTGACGGATTCATTCTTCGTTTGGCGAGTACGATCCACAACCATGCGAACAGCGGCGCAAAGATGAAAATGAAGGCCGCGTTCAGGCTCTGGAAGACTGGTGCCGGAACCGACCATCCGAACACCGAGCGGTCGACAAGCCGGTCGGTGAACAGGTTGAGCGAGGAACCCGCTTGCTCGAACAGTGCCCAGAACGGGATTTGCGCGAGCACGAAATAGATCGCCGCGAACATCTGACCACGTTCACCGCCTGTTGTGCGGAAGATCGCATACAAAACCAGAAGCGCCAGCATGATCAGCCCGAGCGGACCCAGAATGCCGCCCATATATTGCGGGTTCATGACTGCCAGCATGGAAATGCCGATAATGGCAAGCCCCGCCAGATAACAGGCCCATTCGATATTGATCGGACCGAAGACTTTCTTTTTCAGCTTTTCAGCATCGGGAGGATCGGCGCGGCCTTCCAGCCATCCCTGGAAGAAAAGGAAGGTCAACAACCCGACCAGCATACCGACGCCGGCCAGACCAAACCCCCACGCCCATCCATAGACAATACCGATAATCCCGACCGTTATTGACGAAATGAACGAGCCCAGATTGATACCCATATAAAACAGCGTGAATCCGGAATCCCGCCGTGGATCACCCAGACCGTAGAGCGTGCCAACAATGGTGGAGATATTGGCCTTCAGGAAGCCGACGCCCGCGATGATCAATGCCAGCGCAAAGTAAAGGATGTTGACGTAAAGCGCTTCCTGCTCGATCCGGGTCATGTCTCCGGAAAAATCGATCTGCGCCGGAAGCCCGACAGCCGCCGGGTCGGCGACAACCATCAAGGTCCCCTCATTCACGAAACTGACCCTGGATTGCCCGGATTCGGCAATGATAATCTGGTTGGAGTCACCGCCACGGCCATCGAGTGTGAGCTGATATTCAGCGCCCTCATAGGTCAGGATTTCCCGGGAACCGGCCCCTTCAAACGCCATCATGCCATGACCGAGCACAAGCAGAATTGCGCCAAAGGTCACAGCTTTTCGTTGTCCCAGATAGCGGTCGGCCAGCGTGCCGCCGATAATCGTCATCACATACACCAGGGCGGTGTAAGCGCCATAGATCAGCGTCGATCGTTCATCCGAAAACAAAAAATGCTGGGTCAGATAGAGGATCAGCAGGCCGCGCATTCCGTAATAGGAAAAGCGTTCCCACATCTCGGTGAAGAACAGAATGGCCAGCCCTTTCGGGTGCCCAAAGAAACTTGTATCGTGCGAAGCGGCGTCGCCCGGCTGCCCCGCGACTACTGGTGTATCTGTCACACTCATCCTCCCCAGATGAATTAGGTCTCGAATCCGGCCGGCACTTGACCACGGTGTTACCCACAGAACAAGTCGGGAAATGTCACGAATCTGTCAGTAAGCGCATTCCCGGAATGCCGGGTCGACCGAATGCTCCCATCCGGAATGATAGCGCTGCAGGAGTTCCCGCGCCGGACTGCGGCCGCTGGCGGCAATCGCATCCAGCTCGTCCAGGAAGATGGTTTCATTCTCGCCATGCCCGTTCGGACGGCCGCGCGCCCGCAAACCGTCCCGGGAAATGGCCAGAACATCCCTGGCGATGTCCTGCAGAGTCCGGTCGCGGAACGGCGCATGCAGCGCCTCTTTCGCGGCACTGCGGCGCAGGCTTTCACGTTCTTCCACGCTCCAGTCCTTGACGAGGTTCCAGGCCGCATCAAGTGAGGCGTCATCATAGAGAATACCCGTCCAGAACGCTGGCAGCGCGCACAGCCGGTTCCACGGCCCCCCATCCGCGCCGCGCATTTCCAGAAAGGTTTTCAGCCGCACTTCGGGAAAGATGGTCGACAGATGATCGTCGAAATCTTCCATCGTCGGACGTTCGCCCGGCAGGGCCGGCAGCTTGCCGTCGAGGAAATCGCGGAAGCTCAGCCCCGTGGCATCTATATATTCGCCCTTGCGTTTGACGAAATACATCGGCACGTCCAGCGCATACTCGACATAGCGCTCGAAACCCATTCCGTCCTCGAACACGAAGGGCAGCATGCCAGTGCGGTTATTGTCGGTGTCAGTCCAGATATGCGCGCGATACGACATGAAGCCGTTCGGTTTGCCATCGGAGAAGGGTGAATTGGCGAACAATGCCGTCGCCACCGGCTGCAAGGCCAGGGACACGCGGAACATCTTCACCATGGCCGCTTCGCTGTCGAAGTCCAGATTGACCTGGACCGTGCACGAGCGGAACATCATCTGATGCCCCAGCGTGCCGACCTTGGGCATATATGCCTTCATCAGGGCATAACGGCCTTTCGGCATCATCGGCGTGTCTTCCAGTGACCATTTGGGTGAAAAGCCGAGCCCCAGAAACCCGGCCCCGATTTCATCCGCCACGGCACGTACTTCGCGCAGATGGCTGTTCACTTCGGCACAGGTCTGGTGAACCGTTTCCAGCGGCGCGCCCGACAATTCAAACTGCCCGCCCGGCTCGAGACTGACGCTCGCACCCTCGCGTTTGAGTGCGATCGGCTTGCCGTTTTCCAGCACCTGCTCCCAGCCAAACCGGGTCAGGCCTTCCAGCATCTTGCGGACGCTCGGCCCTTCGCCTTCATAGGGCAAGGGGCCGTGATCGCTCAGACGGAAGCCGAACTTCTCGTGCTCGGTGCCGATGCGCCACCGGTCTTTGGGCTTGCAGCCCGTGGCAAGGTGTTCCGCCATCTCGCTGATGGTTTCGATAACTGGCCCTTGGCCACCGTCTGAATAGGATCCGCTCAAAAGCTTGCCACTCCCCTTGCTGTTTGCGCCTAGGTAGTCAGCCGCCCTCCTGTCGGCAAGGCGGAATACATATTATTCCCGTGCTTGTGCGCCGCCGGACCAATCCCCGCAACAGCTTTGCCACAGTGTCAGAGCCGCCGCTGCAGCGGTATCCGCCCGCAGGATGCGCGGGCCGAGACTGACGGGAATTGCAATTGGAAGACTGCGGATGTAATCTCGTTCTTCAGACGTGAACCCGCCCTCCGGCCCGGTCAGAATGGCCGCTTTACCGGTTTCATGACCACGCAAGGCCTCAGCCATGGGCATGGCATCGCCCGCCTCATCGCAAAAGAACAGGACGCGGTCTGCTGGCCACCCATCCAGAACACTCTCCAGCTTTTCTGCTTCAAAAATTTCCGGCAAATCAAATCGCTCGGTCTGTTCGGCGGCTTCCCGTACCAGAGCCGACAAACGGTCGAGTCGAACCTTGTCCGCGATGGTCCGCCGCGTCAGCACCGGCCGTATCCGGCGCACGCCCAGTTCCGTGGCTTTTTCCACAATGAAATCAGTCCGCGCTTTCTTGACCGGCGCAAACAGCAAATCGAGATCCGGGACGCGCTGCGCAGCCCGTAGTTTCTTTTCCAGCCGGAGGGATACCCCCTTGCGGTCGGCGGCGGCGATATCGGCGCTCCATTCCCCGTCTTGGGGATTGAAAAGCCTGACTTTATCGCCTGCCTTGCGGCGCATGACACTGACCAGATAATGGCTCTCATCGCGGCCAAGCCGGATCTCTGCTGAAGCGCGCAGCGGATTGCTGCAATATAGCCGTGGGTCTGTCATGTCTTGCCGGTACGCATGTGAGGCTGCGGCGTCAACTCTCTTGCCCGGCATTGCCGGATCAGGGCAGATAAACGCCATGAATATGCAATCGGATCGGCGGGTGGCAGACAGCCTCCCGAAAAGCTGGGTAGATCATGCCCCGGACAATGTCCGGCCTTTCCTGCGGCTCGCGCGCTATGACCGGCCGATCGGCTTCTGGCTCTTGGCCATACCGTGCTGGACAGGCTTGCTGCTCGCGCGCCTCGGCTCCGGGATGGCCCCGCAATGGAGCGATCTCTTGCTGGCCCTGCTGTTTGCCATCGGGGCCATTGCCATGCGCGGTGCAGGCTGCACCTACAACGATATCGTGGACCGGGATCTGGACCGCCGCGTGGCGCGCAGCGCCGACCGCCCGCTCGCCGCTGGCACGGTGTCTGTGCGTTCGGCCTGGCTGTTTTTGCTGGCTCAATGCCTGATCGGCTTTGTCGTGCTGATGCAATTACCCGCTCTGGCGATCTGGATTGCCTTGGGATCGCTGGTCCTGGTCGCCGCCTACCCGTTCATGAAGCGGATTACCTGGTGGCCGCAAGCCTGGCTGGGACTGACGTTTAACTGGGGCGTCCTCGTCGGCTATGCTGCCATCGCCGGTCAGATCGATACGGCAATGTTTGTCCTCTATGCCTCCAGCGTATTCTGGACGCTGGGATATGACACCATCTATGCCTGTCAGGACAGGGAAGATGATGCGCTCATCGGCGTCAAATCCACAGCGCGTGCCCTGCAGGCCCATCTGCATCTCTGGCTGTGGGGATTTTACGGACTCACCGCAGCGCTTGCCGCTCTGGCCGGCGCGCTCGCCGGTGCGCCGGCCTGGCTCGCCCTCGCCATACTGCCGTTCACGATTCACCTGTTTGACCAGATCCGCAAAGTTGATCTCTCTGACGGGGCCACCTGTCTTGCCGTTTTCAAGAGCAACAGGACAACCGGCCTCCTGCTCGTAGCGGCGTTTCTTGTCGTTTCATTCATTTGACCTTTGGCGCGCATCGTGGCGGGATAGAGGAAAGTGTGCGCCAGATACGGCGCGAATTGAGGGAGACGATTTATGGTAAACCGGCTTTTGGCCGTATTGGGAGCCGCTGCACTGTTCGCGTGTAGCGAACCGGTGACCCCACCGGAGACCTATACCACACCGGATCAGACAGAAACCGATGCGGCGGTGTCCGGCATTCAGGTCGATGTTCAATATCACACGCTGGAAAACGGATTACGGGTGGTTCTGTCGCGCGACACATCCGTGCCAACCGCAACCGTGGCGGTCTATTACGGCGTCGGATTCCGCAACGAGCCTGAGGGCCGCACCGGCTTTGCCCACCTGTTCGAGCATTTGATGTTCGAAGGGTCGGAGAATTTGCCCGGCGGAACCATGACCAACCTGATCTATAATGCCGGCGGCGTGCAGAACGGGTCGACCCGTTTCGATTTCACCAATTACTTCGAAGTCGTGCCCAACAATGCGCTGGAGGCCATCATCTGGGCCGAGGCCGATCGCTTGGCACGTCCGATCATTGATGAGGAAAACCTCGCAGCCCAGGGCGGCGTCGTTGAAAACGAAGTGCTGGTGAACGTCATCAATCAGCCTTATGGCGGCTGGATCTGGATCGATCTGCCCATGCTGGCCAATGAAAACTGGCACAATGCGCACAATTTCTATGGCGATCTGGAGGATCTCCGCGCCGCAACGCTGGACGATGTCCAAGCCTTCTTTGATACCTATTACACCGTCAACAACGCCGTCATCGTCGTCGTCGGCGACATTGATTATGACGAGACCCTAGGCTGGATCGAAGCCAATTTCGGCACGATCGAACCCGGCCCGCCCCTGCCCGAGATCGACATTTCCGAACCGCGCCAGGAAGAAGAGAAATTCGGCGAGATCCATGACCGTCTCGCACCGCAACCGGCGCTCGGCTTCGGCTATCACATGCCGGAACGTGGAACGCCGGAATACTATGCCATGGCGGTAATCGACCAGATTCTGGTGCAGGGCGATGACAGCCTTCTCAATCAGCGCATCGTCAATGAGGAAGGCTATGCCTCCAGCGTCTTTGGCGGCATCAACCTGCTTGGCAACATGTATAATTACAATGGCCCGATGCTCTGGTCCGCCGGCATGATCCATGGCGATGAATATGGCCATGAGGCGATCATGGCCGATGTCGACGAGGTCATCGAGGGACTGCGCACCGAAGAGATCAGCCAGGAACAGCTGGACCGGGCGATCACGAAATTGCGCTCGCAATTCTACAATATCGTCGATTCCTCCTCGCGCTTCGGCCTGGCCGATCTGCTCGCTGTCTTTGCGATGTTTGATGATGATCCCACGCGCATCAACCGCATCGAGGAAGGCTTTGATCAGGTCACACCGGAACTCGTTCTGGCGACCGCGCAGGAATATCTGCGTCCCACCAACCGGTCTGTGCTGCGGGTCATTCCTGATCCCGATGGCACGATGAGCGGCGAAGAGTGATCTGGAGGATATGACGATGTTGAGATCGAACACGATTCTGATGGCTGCAGCCGCCGCATTGATGACGGCACCGTTGGCTTTTTCACAAGCTCTGCCGCGTCCGGACATCGGGCCCGCTCCGGACTTCGAGCTGCCCGAAACCACCACGATCG
This sequence comes from Rhodobacterales bacterium CG15_BIG_FIL_POST_REV_8_21_14_020_59_13, assembly GCA_002783385.1. GTDB lineage: Bacteria > Pseudomonadota > Alphaproteobacteria > Caulobacterales > Maricaulaceae > Hyphobacterium. Next base: position 33,324 of record PFFX01000006.1, read on the forward strand.
GGCTTGATAACGGGCTGGAAGTCACCTTCATTGATTTCGGCCTCGCACCGAAGGTGAATATCTCGGTCCAGGTCCTCGCCGGCAACGTCTTTGATGGCGAAAACACCTATATGGCCGATGTCGTCGGGGCCATGATGGAAGAAGGCGCAGGCGGAGAGACGCCGGAGTCCATCGCCCGCGCCTTTGCCTCCATGGGCGGGGACATGAATGTCGCCGTCGGCATGCACACCACCGGCTTCTCGGCAAATGTCCTGTCCGAATTCGGCCCCGAAGCCATTGCCCGGATGGCCACGGTCATCCGGCAGCCTGATTTTCCGGAATCGGAATTCAACCGCATTTTGCAGGCACAGATCCGCAATATGACGATTGCCCGTTCACAGCCCGGACCCATCGCCTCGGAAGCCTATGCCGGTCTGCTTTATGGCGAAGATCATCCCTATGGTCAGGGCATCCCCGACGAAGGCCAGATGGACGCCTACACCCTGGACCAGGTTCGTGCCTTCTATGACGCGAATTTCGGCGCCGCCCGGACCCGTATTTACGTCGCAGGCCGCTTCAACCATTCCGAAATGGAAGCGGCCATCCGCAATGCCTTCGGAGACTGGGACGCAGGCCCGGAAGCCGATATTCCCTCCGCTTCCATCATTGGTGGTCCGGTGGTCCGGTTGATCGACCGCCCCGGCGCGCCCCAAGCCACCGTCCGGCTCGGCTATCCGGTTGCACCGATCGGCACCGAGGACGCTTTCCGGATGACGGTGATGAATGCGATCCTGGGCGGCTCCTTCACCTCCCGCCTTACCAGCAATCTGCGGGAAGAACATGGCTGGACCTATTCACCCGGATCGGGCGTCACCAACCGGGTCGGCTCCTCCTACTGGACCTTCAATGCGGATATCAGCACGCCGAATACGATCGAGGCCTTTGCCGAGATTTTCAGCGAGATCCAGACCCTCCAGATCACCATACCTGACGAGGAAGAAGCCGGCGGCATGCGCAACTGGCTCTCCGGCCTCTTCATCTTGCAGAATGCCTCGACAGGCGGGCTGATCGGCCAGATTTCCAACCGCGACTTCTTCGGCCTGCCGGAAGATTATCTTGAAACCTATGTCGACCGCATCAATTCGGTGTCCAATGGCGACATATCCGCTGTTGCCGCGGAATACCTGCAACCCGGACAGATGGTCGTCGTCGTGGTCGGCGATCTCGCCACCATCGGTGAAGGCCTGCAGGCCTTCCCGCAATTTGCCGATGCCGAATTCATCATTGACGGCGAATAGGCAGACTTAACGGAGAGAAGGGCCGGGCGCACACCGCCCGGCCTTTTTCTGATCAAACCCTGCGCGGGACTAGGGTCAGGACCTGTTAATTTGACTGAAATGGCGGCTGCGATGACAAGAGATGCGAGGAAAAGCCCGAAGCGCGGGGCCAA
>PFFX01000112.1 GCA_002783385.1 Rhodobacterales bacterium CG15_BIG_FIL_POST_REV_8_21_14_020_59_13
GCTGTTTGATACACAAAGCTTCGTCTTTGCTGATCTCAGCCAGTCCGGTGCCAGTTCTGCAGGTGGATCGCGGTCTGCTGCATGGGCCTATCTGGAAGCGGCGTTTGGCGATGCCCGTGCCTATCCAGGGCGCTATGCCTCGGGTCAGGGCGATGCATTGAGCCGCTATGATGCGGCCGCACTGGTTGATGTTGTCCGGGGCCGCGTGCCGCTTATCCTCGAGGTTGATCGCGCTACGGATATCCGCCGCGCCATCCGCTTTGCGGCAGAGAATGCGCCGGTACGGCTGGTGATTTTCGGCGCTGCTGAAGCCTGGATGGTGGCCGATGAACTGGCCGCTGCCAGAATTCCGGTCCTGATGGACCCGATGCGGAACCTGCCTGACTCCTTTGATGCACTGGGTTCAACGCTGGAAGCGGCGGCACGTCTTGATGCTTCAGGTGTGACCGTTGCCTACACCACGCAGACGGCAAACGGTTATTTCAATGCCCGCTTGCTACCGCAACATGCGGGAAATGCCGTGGCTAACGGCGTCTCATGGGGGGCCGCCTTCCGGGCCATCACGCTGACTCCTGCCGAAATCTATGGCGTGGGAGATCAGTATGGCGCGCTTGCCGCCGGCTATATGGCGGATGTTGTCGTCTGGGACGGTGACCCGCTCGAAGTCATGTCGGCTCCCACACATGTCATTATTGATGGTGAAGAGACGGAAATGTCCTCACGCCAGACCCGTTTACGGGATCGTTATGCTGACATGGATGACACAACACCCTTTGCTTATCGCGACTAAAGGGTAACGTTGATTGACAGTTCCGGCGCCATTCGTATGGTGCCGCCAACTTTGGACGGTCGTGCCTCTCAAGGGGGCGCGCCCGCAACCCTGTTCGGACAACTAGATAAATATTTCATGATCTCATTTTCAGACCTCGGCCTTGGCCAGAAACTTCTCGATGCTCTTGATGCCGTCGGGTACAAGGAGCCGACCCCCATTCAGGCTGGTGCCATTCCTCATGCGCTGGCGGGCAAGGATGTGCTTGGCATCGCCCAGACCGGCACCGGCAAGACCGCGTCTTTCACGCTCCCGCTGATCGAACGCCTGTCCAAGGGGCGCGCCAAAGCCCGCATGCCCCGCTCGCTGATTTTGTCACCGACGCGCGAACTGGCTGCCCAGATTGCCGAAAATTTCGACAATTATGCCAAGAATACCAAGTTGACGAAAGTCCTTCTGATCGGTGGCGTCGCCTTTGGTCCGCAAGAAGAAATTCTCAACAAGGGCGCTGATGTTGTCATCGCCACGCCTGGCCGTCTTCTGGACCAGTTCGAGCGCGGCAAAGTGCTCCTCAACGGCGTGCAAGTTCTGGTGATTGATGAAGCCGACCGCATGCTGGACATGGGCTTTATTCCGGATATCGAACGCATTCTAAAAACCCTGCCCGCACAGCGTCAGACGCTGTTTTTCTCGGCGACCATGCCGCCGGAAATCAAATCCCTCGTTGATCGGTTTATGAATGATCCGGTCCGCGTCGAAGTCTCGCGTCCTGCCTCCACCGCGACAACGATCACCCAGCTGGTTGCGCGCGTGAAAGACAAAACGCCTGCTGCCAAGCGCGACATGCTGCGCAAGGCCATCGGGCGGAGTGGCGTCAAGAACGGCATTATTTTCTGCAATCGCAAACGCGATGTCGATACCGTTGCGCGTTCGCTCATCAAGCACGGGTTTTCGGCCGCGCCGATTCATGGTGATCTCGATCAGTCCACCCGGACAAAGACGCTCGATGATTTCAAGTCGGACACGTTGCGCTTCCTCGTCGCAAGTGATGTCGCCGCACGCGGCCTCGATATTCCGGCTGTCAGCCACGTTTTCAATTTCGATGTACCGCACAATGCAGAAGATTATGTCCACCGTATCGGCCGCACAGGCCGGGCCGGCCTGGAAGGCGAAGCTGTTACCATTGTTGGTCCGTCAGACGACAGGAATCTCGCCGACGTAGAGAAAATGCTTGGTAAAAAACTTCCATCTGCCGATTTCGGTGACGGTGCCAAGGCTGAGCCTGACGGCGAACAACCGTCCGGGGATCATCCAAGCCGTGGCCGCAAGCGCAGACCCGGCAAAAGCGATGCTGAGAAAACTGAAGCCGCCGCCAAGCCTGAAAAGGCCGCGCCGGAAAAACCCGTCGTGCCTGTGGCAGTGGCCAAAGCTGCGCCAGAAAAAGCAAAACCTGCTCCCCGGCGTGAGCGTTCCAGCCGTGGTTCAGGTAAGGATTCAGGCAGCGGAAAGGACCGGTTCAAGGGTTTTGGCGACGATACGCCTGCTTTTTTCAACAATGGTCAAGGGTAATTCTGACCGTCTGTTTACCGCTTCTTTTTCTTTGTCACGCACTGTTGTAGCAACTCGAATCACGGGACAGGCGTGATTTGTCGTGTAACGGATTATCAAGGGGTTGACCGTGAACGGACGATTACAGGGGCCAGAAGGCCGCACGCTGGCAAAAGAAACGCTAGAAATAATGGAGCGTTACGACGTCGCGCCCACACCCGAAAATTATGCCGTCTTCTCCAGTTTTGCATCTGATTCCACACCGGAATTGTGCGAGGCAGTTTCCGCCCGAATCGAGAAGGGAGAGCCCCTCAATCAGGCCTTCTGCGACCGGATGTATGACGAGCATTTTGCCATCGCGAAAATTCAGGAAGCGGTCATGGCCAGCTCCGGCGCGATGGGCAAGGAACTGGCTCAGGTTCGCGATACCCTGAAGGCTGCCGAGCAACACACCGCTGAATATGGCGAAACCCTCGCCGGTGCCGAGAGCGCCTTTGACGAAAATGCCGACCCTGACGCTGTCCGCAGTGTGGTGAAGTCACTGGTCGCCGCGACAACGCGAATGCAGCAACGCTCGCGTGAGCTGGAGCGCCGCCTGCATGAAACCTCCAGCGAAGTGGTCAAGCTGCGGACCAATCTGGAGCGTGTCCGCGAAGAATCCATGACCGACGCCCTGACCGGTATCGCTAATCGCAAGCGCTTTGACGAGATGCTTCGCAAAGGCCGCCGCTCTGCGGATGCCAATAATGAATCCATGTGCCTCATTCTTTGCGACATCGACCACTTCAAGCGGTTCAATGACACTTGGGGTCATCAGACCGGGGACCAGATCATCCGCTTTGTCGCGGGCTGCATGTCACGCAATGCTTCCGACCATCATACCGTTGCGCGCTATGGTGGTGAAGAATTTGCCGTCGTGATGCCGAAATCAAGCCTGATGGAAGCCAATGCGCTGGCCGAAAAAATACGAATGACCGTTGAAAGCAAGCGCCTGCTCCGCAAATCAACGAGCGAGGATCTCGGCAATATCACCCTCTCGCTGGGGGTCGCGGCCTACAAGCATGGCGAGGCTGTGGAGGATTTGATCGAGCGTTCCGACGCCAATCTCTACAAATCCAAGAATAGCGGCCGCAACTGCGTGACGACAGAAACAAGCAATAGCGTCCGGTCTGCTGCCTAGCTATTTGAAATTTCGTTCTAGTTTAAGCTCCGGCAAATCACTGGGGCTTTTTTCTTGACCAAACATACCTCCTCTAAAAGCATTTCATCTGACGCGGGCGTGATGTCACGCGTGTCGCGAATTTCTCCGATATTGTGTTTGCGCTCTCACTGACGCTGGTCGTGGCTTCGTCGGTTCCGGCAAGTTTTGACGCAGTGGCCGCCTTGTGGTGCGAAGCCATCGCCGTGGCGCTCTGTTTTGCCCTGATCCTGCTGATCTGGTCGAAACACCATACCTTCCATCCACGCTATGGCTGGAGGACGGCCCGACAGTCATGCTGAACGCCATCATATTGTTTCTTATTATGTTTTTGCTTATCCGTTGAAATTTCTGGCTCTATTACTGGTAAATCTATTCACTGGGTTCTATGAAACCTGTGCGCAGATCAATACGGTCCTGCCACTGGATCAGGTCCAGTGGTTCATCGTGATTTATGCAGCAGGTTATACAGCGGTGTTTGGCGTGTTTGCGCTGCTATACGCACACGCCCTGAAACGCGCGGACGATCTTGAACTGTGCCAGGCTGAACGAATCCTGACACAGCTGGAAGTCCATCAAGGGATTGCAGCTATCGTCATTTCAGTGCTCGCCGGATTGACCGCATTGCTGCGGCCAGACCGGTTTTCACCGATCGGCGGATGCATCTATTTCCTGATTGGTGCGGATGTTGTTCAGGCCTCTGCGGGCGGTTCTGTCGCCTGATAGGAGGGGCGCTCTTTCCATTTTTGATGGAATGTTGTCAGCCTGTCGCGCCCGGTCCGCCATTCGCTCTCCGGATAGCGGAAATCCAGATATCCGAGGGCGACAGCGATGGCCATGCCGCCCAGATCAAAGGCACCGGCAAATTTGTCAGCTTCTGATTCCAGAAGATCGAGCGAGCGGCGGATACCATTTTCCTGGCGTTCGATCCAGAAATCATAACGCTTGTCGTTCGGCCGGGTCATTTCCATGCGACGGCCAACGGCCAGATCAAGAACACCGTCCGCCATCGCCTGAAACCGCAGGACGCGCCAGCGTGATGCGCCGGACTTGGGAATCCAGCGGTCTTCGTTGAGACTGTCGATGTATTCGCAGATCAAGGGGCTGTCGACGAGCGGGGTTGCCCCATCACGGATAAATGCCGGTATTTTTCCCAGCGGGTTGATCGAGAGTAGCTCGTCAGGATCATCCAGCGGCAGGGCTTCGACCTCCTCGATCCGGGCGGTAAGTCCCTGTTCACGGATCAGCATCCGGCATTTGCGCGCATAAGGAGATGTCTCGGTTATCAGAAGTTTCAAGTCAGGTGCCCCCTACAGCATCAGCAAAGCAAAACAATTTTTCGGGCGTTACATAAGTGCAATCGCCGTCCGGGACGAATGTTTTTTCGCAGTGCCCGGCGCAGATGTCAGTGCTCGGCTTCAGCCGGAACGAGCGTCACGCTCTCGCCGCAGCCGCAGGCATCCGTCTCGTTCGGATTGCGGAACACGAATTTCGAGGAAATCGGGGTTACGTCCCAGTCGATCTGTGACCCCAGAAGAAAAAGCAGGGATGTGGCATCGACCACAATGGTGACCCCCTTGTCCTCGACGATTTCGTCCAGCGGCTCCGGCGCGGTGATGTAATCCATCACATATTCCATGCCGGCACAGCCGCCCTTCTTGACGCCAACGCGCAGATAGCCTGCGCCACGCGAAGCCAGGATGTCTTTCACGCGCTCTGCAGCACGGTCTGAAATGGTCAGGGCTTGCTTTTTCGCGGTCATGTCCTTGCCTCTATAGCATGTTCAGCGCCAGGCGCGCTTCATCAGTCATCCGGTCTGGCGTCCATGGCGGGTCGAAAACCAGTTCAACCTTGACTTTCTTCACGCCCTCGACCTGAGCTGCCGCGTCATGCACCCACATCGGCATCTCGCCCGCAACCGGACAGCCGGGGGCGGTCAGCGTCATGGTGATGTGCAGGGTTCGGTCATCGTCCAGATCGACCTTGTAGATCAGGCCGAGCTCGTAGATGTCGACCGGAATTTCCGGGTCGAAGACGGTTTTCAACGCCTCCACCACATCTGCAGTGATCCGCTCCAGCTCTTCTTGCGGAATGCTGGAGGGCGCAGACGGGGTGTCCGCAACCGGCTCGGGGGCGGGGCGGTGGGAAAGATCAATCATATCACGTGCATTATCGGTCATATCAGTCATCTAGATGAGAAAACTTTTCGCTTTATTCAATGCCTCGAGAAAGACATCGACTTCGTCAACCGTGTTGTAGATCGCAAAGCTGGCCCGGACGGTGGCGTCTACCCCGAAACAGCGCATCAGGGGTTGGGCACAATGATGGCCGGCGCGAACTGCCACGCCATATTTGTCCAGCAATTGTGCCAGATCGTGGGCGTGCGCCCCCTCCATGGCAAATGACAGGATCGCGCCCTTGTCCTGCGCCGTACCGATGAGTTTGACGCCCGGCATCTGCGAAACGCCCTGCGTGGCCCGGTCGAGCAGCGCGCGTTCATGTTCCATCACCGCAATGCGGTCAAAACCATTGATCCAGTCGATCGCAGCCCCGAGCCCGATGACATCGGCGATTGCAGGCGTTCCCGCCTCGAATTTGTGAGGAACATCCGCCCAGGTCGAATGATCTTCGTGAACATCGGCGATCATCTCGCCCCCGCCCTGCCAGGGCGGCAACCGGTCCAGCCAGTCACCCGAAGCATAAAGCGCACCGGTGCCGGACGGTCCATAAAGTTTGTGACCAGTAAAGACGAAAAAGTCACAGCCGAGCTCGGTCACATTGACCGGCATGTGAACAGCAGACTGGGAGCCGTCCAGCAGCACGGCCGCGCCATTGTCGCGGGCCATCTTCACGATACGCGCGGCATCATTCGTGGTGCCGAGCACGTTGGACATGTGGACCATCGCCACCAGACGCGTGCGCGCACTCATCAACCCCATCAGCGCATCATAGTCGAGCTCTCCGGTCAGGGTGACCGGACACCATTTGATCACCGCACCAGAGCGCTGTGCCAGAAGCTGCCAGGGAATGATGTTGGAGTGATGCTCCATCTGGCTGAGAATGATTTCATCGCCCGCTTCCATCGTCTGGCCAAAGCTGTTGGCGACCAGATTGATGGCTTCGGTGGCGCCGCGGGTCAGAACGATCTGTGCGGCGTTCTGTGCCCCCAGAAAGTCCGCTATCTTCTGGCGCGCGCCCTCGAAAGCTTCAGTCGCCTCATTGGCCAGCGTATGCAGTCCGCGATGCACATTGGCATAGGAATGGCGATAGACGTTTGCGACGGCCTCGATCACAGCCTCCGGCTTCTGCGCTGAGGCGGCATTGTCCAGATAATCCAGTGACTTGCCATTAATCTCGCGCTTCAGGATCGGAAATTCCGACCGGATGGCAGCGATATCGAGCGTCTTTATGGGCGTGTGCGCCGTCATACCAGATCCTTTAGCCGCTTCGACATCAGGCCGCGGATCGTGGCCGCCGTCTTTTCGTGTGTGATTTCGGCAAGGGCCTCATCGAGGAAGCTTTCCACCAGCAGGCGGCGCGCCTCGGATTCCGGCAGGCCGCGCTGCTGCATGTAGAAGAGCGCCATTTCATCCAGCGTGCCAATCGCATTGCCGTGAGCGCATTCGACGTCATCGGCATAGATTTCCAGCTCGGGCTTGGCATCGATTTCCGATTTCTCGTCAATGATCATGCCCTTATGGGTCATCCGGGCATCGGTTTTCTGGGCTTCCCGTTGGACGTGAATCTTGCCCTGGAAGACGCCATGGCCGCCGCCATAAGTGATCCCCTTGGTCAGCTGGGACAATTTACCGCCAGGGCCGTGCATGTTGATGCGGGTGGTCAGATCAGCGTGTGCGCCCTTGCCGACCAGATAGGCTGCGTTCAGCGTTACTTTCGCGCTGCCGCCTGCAGAATGAAGCTGGGTTTCGTGCCGCACCAGCTTGCCGCCCTGTGAAATCACGGTCTGCACAAACTCGCCAGTCTCATGCACGGTCACGCCACTGGAAAGCAGCAGTACGGATTTTGGCGCTTCATCGATCAGAATGACGCGCTCCACATGCGCGCCCGGGCCGACCACATAATCGACACCGATCGCGCTGAAGGCCTGCTCCATCGAGCTGTAGTGCTCATGCACCCGGAAGGACCGGCCCGCCGCTCCGATAATCGTCGCGGCAGCCTGCGATACGCCTTTCAGGACCCGGAAATCGAGATCGAGCACGGTCAGGTTCCGGGGCTCGAAATAGGTGACATTCTGGACACCGGCAAAGGCTAACAGGTTGGAGAAGAAATCCTGCTCTGCCGACCGGCGCACTTCAGTCCATTCCGGATTGACGGATGATTGGAACTGGACTTTCCCCACACCGGTAATGCCTTTGGCTGCCCGTGTCACATCGGACCATTTCCAGTCTTCATCGTGGCGGGTCGGC
>PFFX01000118.1 GCA_002783385.1 Rhodobacterales bacterium CG15_BIG_FIL_POST_REV_8_21_14_020_59_13
TGACCTTGACGCGAAATTCTATGCCGCGACCCAGGTGATGGATGAGGCGCGTCATGTGGAAGCCTACCGCATGTTGCTGAAGAAATTCGAGATCGCCTACCCGATGACCCATCCGTTGCAGGAGCTGGTCGATCAGGCGTTACGCGACAGCCGCTGGGACATGACCTACCTCGCCATGCAGGTGGTCATTGAAGGACTGGCATTGGCCGCATTTGGCGCGATCCGAGACATGGCCCAGAATCCGCTGGCGCGGATGGTAAATGCCTATGTGATGGAGGATGAGGCCCGTCATGTCGCGTTCGGGCGGATTTCGCTGAAGGATTATTACCCGCAATTGACACAGGCCGAACGCGATGAGCGCGAGGAGTTTCTGGTAGAAGCTTGCTGGCTGATGCGTGGCCGGATGACCGATGCCCGTGAAGTCTATCGCGCGCTGGATCTGCCCGAGCAGGAATGCGTCGAGTATTCGGAAAATTCCGAGATCGTGAAGCTTTACCGCCAGATGCTGTTCCAGCGCATTGTGCCGATCGTGAAAGATATCGGGATCTGGGGAAAGGACATCCAGAAGACCTATGAAGAAATGGGTGTGCTCCAATATGCCGACCTCGATCCGGAAGAATTGCAGCGCGATGACGAAGCCAAGGCAAAGGAGTTTGATGCCCGCCGTGCCTATGTTGAAGCCGTTGCCAAGGCCAGCGGTGAGGGCAATGTCTCCGCTGTGGGTCACGCTGAATAGCGGACCGGTTCATGCGTGATGCGCAGCCTGTCCGGCTGACGTCCAGTGATGGGCTTCGCCTGTTTGGCCGGTATCATGCCGGTGATCCGGCGAAGCCCTTTTGTTTGTGTCTGCATGGGCTGACGCGGAATTCACGGGATTTCGAGGACTTTGCTCCCTTGCTGGCACAAGAAGGCTATCCTGTTCTGGCGCTGGACATGCGTGGCCGTGGAGAGAGCGATTATGCTCCGGATCCTTCAGCTTACCGGATGGACATCTATGTCAGAGATTGCCTTGCCTGGCTCGATCATTTCAATATCGAATCTGCGATCTGGACCGGCTCATCCATGGGCGGCGGGATTTCCATGTATGCGGGAGCGGTGGCACCGGAGCGCGTGCGTGGCTTGATCCTGAATGACATTGCGCCGGAAATTGATCCGCGCGGCGTGGAGAACATCCGCAAGATCGCCGGCAGGGGTGGCCCGATCCGGTCGTGGGAGGATGCCGCGCAAAGATGCCGCGATGTGAATGGCCATGTTCATCCGAACGAGACCTCGGATGACTTCTGGCTCGCCTTTGCCCGCCGGACGCATCGCCAGACCGGCCCCGAAACTATCCGGTCCGATTATGATCCAGCCATTCTGACGGCACTTTCGTCGGGTCCTTCGCCTGATGACAGGTGGAATGCGTACGATCTGTTGCATGAAATCCCCACACTTCTGGTCCGGGGCGCACGCTCCGAACTCGTGAGTCGCGAAATCGCGGACAGGATGCGGCAGCGAAAGCCGAATCTGGACTATGTCGAGGTTCCGGAGACGGGTCATACGCCGCTTTTGACGGAAACAACCGCGCTGAACGCCATCTTGGGATGGTTGAGACAGGCACACTTCTCCTGAAACGCGAACGGCTCCTGAAAATTACGTTGAAAATGGGGAAAACATTAATTTTAGCTTAACTCTGAGCCCCGGCAGGTCTAGGATAGTGATTATCGAAATTCAATTTTTGGGGAACATATCCTATGCTTAGACGTCTTCTTCTTCTCAGCGGCACCGCCGCGTTAATCGCCGGCCCGGCTGCAGGTGTTGCGGTCGCCGACGACATGTCCTGGTTCCCATCCGAACCGCCAAGCAATGCCACAGCGGGTGAGTGTTACGCCCGTGTTCGTGTCGAGCCGGTCTATGAGCCCTATACGGAAACCATCACGTCCTCGGACGCCTATGAAACTTATGATGTGGCACCGCCGCGTATTGAAGAGCGCATTGAGGAATATGTCCGCCGCGATGCCGGTGTACGTTATGTCGTTCATCAACCGGTATATGAAACGGTGTCCGAGAACGTTCTTGTCCGTCCGGCCTATACCGAATATGTCGTTCGCCCGGCTGTTCATGAAACGGTGACCGAGCAGGTTTTGGTCCGCGAACCCCGGACGGTCTGGCAGCGTGGCCGCGTGCCGGGCGCACAGATCACCCGTTATGATCCGGAAACCGGCGAAGTCTGGTGTCTGGTCGAAGAGGCCGGCGAATATCGCACTGTGACCCGCAATGTCGTGGTACAGCCCGCCAGAATCGACGAAATCCAAACGCCGGCTGAATACGCCATGATCTCCCGTGAGGTTCTGGTTGAGCGCGGAAGTGTCGAGGAAATTCCAATCCCGGCCGAATATGACACTTACGCGGTTGAAGTCCTGACCCAGCCGGCGACGGTTGAGAGCCGTACGGTTCAGGGGCGGTCCGAAAGCATCACCCGTTATCGTCTCGTTTCCAGCGAGCGTTATGAATGGCGCATGATGGATTGCGAAGAAATCGAATTGCCGAATTTCGATGCCCCGACTGTGGAGCGTTCGCGCACCCCGATGTCCTATCAGGATCATTCCGGTGGCGTGGATTTCGACAGCCATAATGACGACTATAATGGCGTGGCTGAAAGCCGTATCCTTGGCCGTCAATAAAGACTGATCCGGGCTGCGGCCCGGCCAGAAAGAGCGCCCCGTCCGGGTTTCCGGGCGGGGCGTTTTCTTTTTACCGTTTGAGTGTCACCCCGCCGGTGTAACGATCCGGACCCGCGACAGGGTGGAGCGGCCCCTCTCGTCCACAGCCCGCACGGCGTAAAAACCCGGTCCTGCCGGTGTCCAGACCGGTTCTCCCGCGTCATTGGAGGTCACAGGCTGGCCATCGACATACCATCGCAGCGCCGTCTCAGCATGCCCGGCCAGAACATAATTACGCCCGCTTGCTTCCATCCAGACTTCAGCCTTGTCAGGTGGAAACAGGATGACCGGTGCCGGATTGCGGTTGAACCGGGCAAGCGGCTCGGGTGTTTCCTGTGCCAAAAGCCAGGGTTGGCGATCTTCACGCGGGGTTTCCTGCCGTGGGAGCCTGTCGAAAATATCAAACAAGACGGGCAGGGCAGCCTCACGGCCGGTCTGACCTGTGCGGGGACGGGCATCGGCACGGCCTACCCAGACGACAATTGTATAGCCCCCGGCGATTCCTGCCGCCCAGGCATCGCGATAACCCCAGCTTGTGCCGGTCTTGAAGGCAATCGATGGAGCCGCATGGGTCAGGCTGGCAGGCGCGCGTCCGGAAGGTTGCGGGGCACCGCGCAGGATGGTGAGGATTTCTTCTGCGGACTCTGCGCTCAGAATCTGCATGCCCGGGGTTTGTGTCCCGAGATGGTCCGCCTCCCAGACCAGTGGCCGCACTTCCCCGCCATTGGCGAGGCCGGTATAGAGTGCGGCGAGATCACGGACAGTCAGCCCAGCGCCTCCCAGCGCAATAGCCAGGCCGGTTTCCTCGCTGGCACCACTGGAAATCGTTGGTGAAGCTCCGGCAAACCGAAGACCGGCCGCAAACCGGCTGGCACCGACCGCATCCAGTGTTTCCACTGCGGGGACATTCAGCGAATGCTGCAAAGCCTCGGCGACGGTGACATCACCGCGGAACATACGGTCGAAATTTTCCGGCATGTAGCTGTCAAAACGGCGCGGTGCATCGGTAAGCCGTGTATGCGGTGCCGCCAGTCCATCATCAAACGCCATACCATAGATGAAGGGTTTGAGCGTCGATCCGGGTGAGCGGGGCCGGTTGGAGAGATCGATCCATCCACCCGCTCGCGCACGGCTGGCCGAACCGACGGCCGCGCGTACAGCACGGTGTTCATTTTCCACGATCAGGATGGACAGTTGAACATCCGGCCCGGCAGCTTCAGCAGCCTCCGCTGCAAGGCGTTCAGCTTCCAGCTGGAGCGTGTAGTCAAGCGTCGAGCGGATGACCGGGGACGCCCCGTCAGAAGCGGTCCGCAGCGATTGGCTGGCATGCCAGGCCAATGACGGAAAGTCATGACGGGACGGGACTGGCTCATTGGCGGATTCCGCTGCGATATCTCCGGAGATGATCCCATAACTGGCGAGCCGCTGCAGAATGCGCGACCGGCCTTGCCGGGCGGTCTCCGGACGCAGATCCGGCCGCCGCGCTTCGGGGGCTTGGGGCAAGGCGATGAGGAGGGCGATCTGGGCCGGAGTCAGCCGGTCGGGCGCATGCCCGAACCAGGCCCAACTGGCGGATGTCACACCTTCCAGATTACCGCCATAAGGGGTGAGAGTGAGGTAGGTTTCGAGAATTTCGTCCTTGGAATAGCGCGCTTCCAGTTGCAGTGCCCGCCAGACCTCCATCAGTTTTGAGCCGAGATTACGCTCCGGACGCGGCTCCAGAAGCCGTGCTGTCTGCATCGTCAGCGTCGAGGCTCCAGAGACGATTTCCCTAGCACGGATGGAGTTGAAACCGGCACGCAGAATGGCCAAGGGATCCACGCCGCGATGCGCCTGGAAGCGCACGTCTTCAATGGCGATCAATGCCGTGATGAAAGCCGGATCAATCCCGTCGAGATTTGCCGCCAACCGCCAGCGTCCGCCCTCTACGGGGAAGGCGCGGAAGATTTGACCGCGTTCATCGGTGATGATGACAGACCGTTCGGCCAGTTCAGGGGGCGGGAATAGCCGGTCCAGCCCGGCCACCACCAGCATGGCGATCAGCGCTGCGGCTCCCGTCCAGCGCCAGGCAGTCAGGATATGGCGCATCAGCGTTCCCGGATGACAACCTCACCTGCCGCCGTTCGGGCGAAAACATCCGTGCGATACATGTCTTCAACCACTACGCCGGGAAGGGTAAAACGCCCCGGGGTGACTGCGCGAACCGTATAGGCATAGCGCTCTGTGCGGCGGCCATAGACTTCGATGGCGGCGATATAGCGGTCATCACGGGCTTCCTGGATACGAGCTGCTTCAATCGTTCCGAGCCAGCCATAGACGCCATTGGGGGCACCTTCACTGGATTGGACTATGGCCTCTATCTCGAAACCGGGCGGAAGCAAATCCGCAAGAATGAGCGGAGCACGGCGGGATTCCGGATTGATGATCTCGAAGGAAATCACAAGCCGGTCACCCTGCGATATATTGGCCAGATCCGCTTCCGATCCATCTGTATTGCGAATCCGCTTGCTGACGAGAAGACGCGAGGCTTCGACATCCGGGGCTTCGGCCGGCGTGCCGCGCGCAACACGTGTCAGCCAGACCGGATTGCCGGCCTCATTGGTGAAGCTGGCACCTTGGGCCAGATCCTCCGGACTCATGGAGAAGCTGCGATCTTCGACCTCGACGGTTACGGCGCCTTCGGCAGCGATATCGATATCCCCGCCACCCTGTGTGAGGGCATTCGCGGCAAGCAACAGATAGGCCATTTCCTGCGTCGTCAGGCTGTCGATCGCCGGGACTTCGGTGGCGACACGGTCACCCAGACGCTGGACACGTTCCGCATCCCCGGCTTCGGCAGCAAGCGCCAGCACTCCGGCCAGATCGCGGCGCGGCGTCTGATAGTAATCGCCCTCATTATTGTAACCCAGAACGCGTTCGGCGAGATCGAAGGCATTCTGGCTGCGGGCCCGATCACCGACCAGAGCCAGCGCAGCACCTATATGGGCCCGCGCCAGCGGGCTGGAGATCTGATCAATCCGCTGATCGTGGAAATAGCGCAGACGGCCGACATCGGCGCGTCCGGCCCGGGCCAGCACGTAGAAGGCATAGGCCTGACTGCGGTCGTTCAGGCGCTGCTGCGTGTCGTGCTGCCAGGGACCGCGGCGGATTTCGGTGTCATAGCCACCGGCGCGGTAGAAATCACCGCGCGCGATATGTCCGAGGACGGTATAAGCGCGCTCGAGTGCCGCATCCGGCACGTCATATCCGGCTGCATCGGCCCGGGCGAGGAAGTCGATGGCATACGCGCCCAGCCAGCCGTCTGAATAGCGATCGCCCATACGCCATTGTCCGATGGCACCATCGGCGCTCTGGCGGCTCAAAAGGGTCTCGACCGTCTCCCTGACGCGTTGCTGGATTTCAGTATCGGCATCAAGACCGGCGAGGGCGGCCATCTGCCCGGCATAGAGCAGCGGCAGGGCACGGCTGGTCTGCTGTTCGGTGCAGCCGAAAGGATAACGGCTGAGATTTTCGTAAATTGCCATGGCGTCCATCGGGATGACGGAGAAGCTGAGCTGGAGCTCGGCATCGCCAGGATTGAATCCGGACAGTAGCGCTGGGTCCGGTGTCCAGCTTTCACCAGCGGCCAGAGCGATACGCTCGAAATCGGCTAGCGGCATGAAGGCGGACCGCACCTGAATCGGATAGCTGGAGTCCAGCTCAATATTAGGTCCTTGAACATCCATCATCAGGCGGGCAATACCGATATCCGAGGCATTGATACCGACGGAGGCATCGCGGCGTTCGCCTGTCTCCATGGCAGCGCTATTGCGGGGCGTGTCGAACGAGACCGGACCCTGGCTGGAGAAAAGGGCGGTATATTCGCCGCTTTCACCCTCGACATTGTCGATGGTCAATGTCGCCTGGGCTTCATCGCCCGGTGACAGGAAACGCGGCAGAATGAGTTCCGCCGGGACAGGATCGCGTACCGTCAATGCCTGTGACGCCGAGCCCAGTGCTGTGTCCGACCAGGCGACCGCCATCAGGCGCAATTCGCCATTGAAGTCCGGCACCTCAATATCAACCGATGCCGTGCCATTGCGGTCGAACTCGACCGGTCCGGAAAACAGGGCAACGGTTTGGGTGGGGACGACGGTGAGACCGGCTCCGCCAATCTGGTCGCCACCCGAGCGGACCGGTGCGGCGGCACCCTGATTGGGATCAAGCAAGCGGCCATAATCATCATAGAGCGACACATCGAGCGCGCGCTTGCCGAAATACCAGTCGATCGGGTCCGGGGAGGCAAAGCGCGTCAGAAGCAGAATGCCTTCATCGACGGCTGCGACCGTGACATAGGCGTCGCGTGTATTCTGGCGGGCTTCAAGCTCGACGCTGATGGTTTGGCGCGGCCGCACCAGCTCCGGCATGTCGAAGGAGAGATCAATCGTGCGGTCTTCAGCACTGACGGGAATATAGGCGACGCCTACGGCGCGTCGCGGGCGCGGTTGCTCGACCACATCACGCGGTGTGTAGACCGTGACCATGACATAGGCTCCCGTGCCCCAGTCTTCGGTGACGGGCAGGGTAAAGCCGGTGCCGCCCTCAGGCAGGCTGATGGAATAGTTTGCGATCACGCGGTCCGTAGCGACCACAATCTCAGCTTCGCCCGAATAGGGCGCTTGCAGGCTGATCTGGGCGGTATTGCCCACTGACGGAGAGTCCTCCGGTGTGGCGATCCGGACGCGGTCCGGCGCTTCCACGCCATCCTGCGCGACACTGCCCCACCCGACCCAGAAGCCGTAGCTGGTGGCCGCGCCATCAGGTCCGGAAACTTCCAGCCTGTAATTGCCCCAGTCCAGCGGAGGTGTATTCACGGTGGTTATGTCGCCTGCGGTCTGGATCATGCCGTCCTCTATGGGGACGGTGAAGCTGGTCCGGCGCCAGCGCCAGTTGCCGCCGCTCTCGCGATACCAGTCATAGCGGAAGTCCTGCCGGGTCAGTCGCCATTCCAGCCGGGCATCGACTTGCTCGCCGGCGGCATTGACGGAGACGACGTTGAACACCGTTTCAGCTTCCTGGTCCGGGCGGCCTTCAAAGTCCGGCTCGACGCCGA
>PFFX01000151.1 GCA_002783385.1 Rhodobacterales bacterium CG15_BIG_FIL_POST_REV_8_21_14_020_59_13
CCTAGAACTTCTTTATGAAACTGACACTCTACCCGCTATCTGCAGACGCGCCGCCTGTCCGTCCGGCCGCTCCGCGCCGGCAATGGATGGACGAGACGCCTGAAAGTTTCGCCTATCGCTGCCTGCCGCTGGCGCTGGCCAACCAGCATGGCTGGGAAGTTGCGACGCCGCACGGGTTCACCGCGACATGGAATGGCGGAAACATGCCAACAGATGTCTTGATCGAATTCGATGCGCCGCAAGCAAAAAGCCTGTCCGGTGCGCCCTTGGCCAATTTCGGTTCAGGTGTTCTGACCTTTGAACTGCACTTCCTGCTGCGCACTCCGCCGGGCTGGAATATTTTCGTCACTGGCCCGATGAATGGCATCAAGCATGGCATCGCTCCCCTTTCCGGTGTGATCGAGACCGACTGGAGTCCTTACACCTTCACCATGAACTGGCGTTTTACTGCACCCGATTGCCCGGTGCGCTTCGAGGCCGGAGACGCGATCGCTCACTTCTTTCCTGTGAGCCGCGACCTGTTCGACAAATTCGAACCGGAGCTGGATCACATCAATCGCGACCCGAAAACCTACGAACAATTCATGCAGTGGCGAGGCAGCCGGCAGGACTTCGCCAAGCGCCTCGCCGAACAAGAGGCCGAGGCGGTCGAGGAAAAATGGCAGAAAACCTATTATCGCGGGCTCAAGCCCGACGGCTCACCCGGCGCGGCAGATCACAAGATCAAGCTTCGGGTCAAACCGTTTACCAAGCCCGCGCATTGATCAGCATAGCGCATCGACCCGTTCAAGGGCTGCGGTTACGCCCGTGAGCGAAAACAGATAGGCTGTCGCCGTTCCGCGCTGGCTGGTCGCTTCAATCCGCATATCCACGCCGCGCCGCATCTGCCGGATCAGGTCGCTTTCATCTTCAAGATCCTCGACGAAACCATCCTGTCCGGCGGCAAACATCTGGAAACGGCTGGAGCCAACGCGCGCCCGCGGCGGTGTTTCGGGGCGCAGGGCATAACCGGAGACAAAGCGCGGCTGTTCTTCCGCTGCGCCATTGGCCCAGGTCGAGATCACGAAAAACACCTCACCATGATCAACGCTCGAGGGTGTCATTTCAATCGGACGGCTGGCAGCATAGCAGACCAGCCCGTTATCGGTATTGATGGAAAAGACGATCCAGTCGCCATAGGCTCCCCGGTTTTGCGCCTCCTGCGCAGCACTCAGGCCCGGAAAAGCGGCAAACAGGACAAGAAGCAGAACTCGAAAACACATGACTGATACTCGCTCCATCTCAAGGGTCCAACATACCATCCCTGCAATGCGGCGCTTTATGGGCGGTTAATGGCGAATCTGCTTTCCGCCATCCGTGCATTTCTGTTAGGCAAGGGCATCCCCGGCTGAAGCGGTGACTGAAGGAATAGGCGTGCCCGACTCATCGAAACAGGAAGCTGCGGCAGCCGGCCGCGCCCAACGCGACGCTTGGGTCGAAGCGTGTGCGAAATCCGACCGTGCCGCTTTTGCGGCCCTGTTCGCCTTTTATGCGCCACGCGTGAAAGGTTATCTGAAGCGTCTGGCGACCGATGATGCGACGGCTGAAGAGCTGGCACAGGAAGTCATGTTGACGGTCTGGCGCAAGGCGAAACAGTTCGATCCGCGTCAGGCTTCCGCATCCACCTGGATTTTCCGTATCGCGCGAAACCGCCGGATCGACATGGCACGGCGAGCTGCCCGTCCCGGCCTTGATGCTGATGAACCGCTGCTGCAACCGGTTGATACTCAAGCGCCTGACAACGCCGCCCACGCCCGGGACCGCGAGGAGCGGGTAAGGGAGGCGTTGAAAAGGCTTCCGCCTGACCAGGTGCATTTGTTGAAACTGGCGTTTTTCGAGGGGCTTACTCATTCAGAGATCGCGGAAAAGGAGGGCGTGGCGCTGGGGACGGTAAAATCCCGCATCCGTTTGGCCTTCGACAAGCTCCGCGATCGGCTCGATCCGGACGACATTTAATTTCGCTACGGCCTTGACCCAGACGTCAACCGGGACATATCGGAAACCACAACAGTATATAGATGAAGACTATGACACTGATTTCGCTGGATGATGAATTAATGGCCGCGCGCGCTTCCGGAGCGCTCAGCGCCCCCATGCGTCTGCTGATGGATACCCAGGCAGAATTGAAAACGGATGTGGCGGAAGCCGCTTTTGCCGGTGATGTGCTTGGTGGCGCAGCTCTGGAATCACTTGCCGCCGAACCTATGGCGGACAATGCCCTCGTCATTGCGTTGGCCGCAATTGATGCCATCGAATCCGGTGCCGGCGAAGCTGCAGGAAGCCGTGTCATCAGCCGCGCGGATGCTGCGAGAATGGCGCAGGCCTCCTTGTCCGAGCTCATGAACTTGCCGAACCCTGTCCGCGAAAGTGCACTTGAAAGCGGGGCTCAGTGGCGGTTCGCTGCACCCGGTGTGCGCCGGATCGAACTGATGCGCGAAGGGGATGCAGTTGCGGAGCTATTGCGCATCGAGCCCGGTCATGGTTCGCCCACTCACACCCACAGGGGCCGGGAATTCACGCTGGTCCTGACCGGAGCCTTTGCCGATGGCATTGGCCGTTACGAAAAGGGTGATCTTTGCTCAGTTGGCGAGGAAACCACCCACCGCCCCATCGCCGAGCCGGGTGAAATCTGCTTTGCGCTGGCGGTTACAGATGGATCCTTGAAATTCACCGGCGCCCTGGGTGCTGTACAGCGCTTGTTTGGTGGTTAAAGCCTTACCGCAATAGTGGAACAGGCTTCATGGTATGAAACTCCGCTAATGCTTTCTGGCGTCCCACTCCTTGATCGCATCAAGCCCTGGACCGCCGGGCATGACCGGACGCTCCGGAAAACCACCCATGCACAATGTCCGGTCATACAGCGTGATCGCCGCCGCCACCGAGACATTGACGCAAAACCGGGTGGGAATGCGGACAATATGATTACACCTCGCCTGCATCGCCTCTGACAGCGAGCCCCGCTCCCGGCCCAGCACATAGGCCGCAGCTCTTGGGTGACGGAAGCTGGGCAGATCGACCGCCTCATCTGTCAGTTCGATCCCGACGAGTGAGCTTTCTTTGGGCAAAAGCATCTCGTCCAGCGTGTCCCAGCCATAATAGGGGACATTTTTCAGGCTCCGGGACGTGTCGGAATCAAACACTTTCTGTGCCTTGTGGTGGGCATTTACCGTAAAGGCAAAGCTGGCGCCGAAGGCGTGAGCGGTGCGCAGGATTGCGCCCAGATTCATGGCTTTGGAAATCTCCTCCGCCCCGATACCGAAATATCCCCTCAAAGGGCGGACCGGCTTGATCACGATAACTCCTGCACGCCAGCCGTGATCCGGCCATCAGCATGCAGGACGGCGCATTTCATGCCCTCCGAATTATACGGTGTGGCGACGCGGCCATCGCGCCCCACGGCGATGATCCCGCCATCTCCGCCGAGGCGCTTGACGTCTTTCAAAGCCCATTGAGCAGCCTCCTCCGGGCTCTCATGAAGATAGCGCATACGTGCAGCAACGGTTCCGGCCGCCAGTGAGCGGATGAAAAACTCACCCTGTCCGGTACAGGAGATGGCGACGTCCTGATCCGCCCAGGTACCGGCACCGATCAGCGGAGAATCACCCACACGGCCCGGGGTTTTCTTGAGCGTCCCGCCGGTCGAGGTGGCCGCCGCCAGACGGCCCGCAGCATCCAGCGCCACACAACCAACTGTTCCGGTTGCATAGGCGCGGCCATCCGGGACAGCCGCGGGGACATAATAATTTGCCGGATCCTCGACCTTTTCCAGGCCTTCGCGTTCGGCCATACGGTTGGCCCCCCATCCGGCCAGCATAACGTGAGGCGTTGAGTCCATCACCTTTCGCGCAGCCCGAATGGGCGACACAAAACCCTCCATCGCCGCTACGGCACCGGCATTTCGCGTTTCCCCGTCCATGATCGCCGCGTCCAGCTCAAAGCGGTCATCGGTATTGGGGGAAGACCCCTTCCCGGCGACATAAAGCCCGCTGATCTCGAGCTCATAGACAATGGCCTCGGCCACATCGAGAGCGGAGTGTCCTTTATTCAGCATGGCCTTGCCACGTTCGGTGAGACCGCGCATGTGTGTGATCTCACGCTCATAGGTTTTTTGGGCGAGCACTCCGGCTCCACCATGCAGGACCATGGCGACGGGTCTGGACGTCATTGCGAGAATCCCTGTGTCTGAACATTTGTGCCATTTAGCACCCGAATGGACTACATCAAAACGACTGAACACCGTTCACTTCGACGCGCTGCCGCGCTATGCCGGGTTCAGAACAGAAATTGCTTCAAGGGGAATTCAATGAAAATCACCAAGGATACAGCTGCCATCGTCACCGGCGGAGCGTCCGGCCTCGGCGAAGGCACCGCCCGCCGGCTGGCAGCAGAGGGCGCGAAAGTCGCGCTTTTTGACCTTAATGCCGAACGCGGCGAGGCCGTTGCCAAAGAACTGGGCGGCGTCTTCTGTCAGGTCAATGTCGCGGATGCTGCGAGCGTTGAAGCCGGCTTTGCCAAGGCCCGTGAAGCTCATGGACAGGAACGGGTTCTGGTCAATTGCGCTGGTATCGGCTGGGCCGAGAAGACGGCGCGCCGGTCTTCGTCCGGTGACATTATCCGTCACCAGCTCGACAAGTTTGCCCTTGTCGTGACCATCAACCTTATCGGATCCTTCAACTGCGCCGCCATGGCTGCCGAAGGCATGCTTTCCAACGATCCAGATGAGGGCGGCGAACGCGGGATTATTGTCCATACAGCGTCCGTTGCAGCCCAGGACGGGCAGATCGGTCAGGTCGCCTATTCAGCGTCGAAGGGCGGCATTTACGGGATGACCCTGCCAATGGCCCGCGATCTTGCCCGTGAAGGCGTACGGGTAAACACCATTCTGCCAGGCTTCTTTGAAACCCCGATCTACCAGCAAATGCCGCCAGAAGTGAAAACCAATCTGGCCTCGCATCTTCAATTTCCCCAGCGCTTCGGCACGCCAGAGGAATATGCAGATCTCGTCGCCTTCATGGTGACCAATGGCTATATCAATGCTGAGTGCGTCCGTCTTGATGCCGGCGCCCGCATGCCGCCGAAATAGCGTTTCGCCATATCTATCAGAAACAGCCGCATCCCTCCCGGGTGCGGCTTTTTTGTTACGGGGTGCGGCGCGATGCTGCGGCTACTGATAATCATTCTCAAAAGGGGTGGACTCGCCGAATGGGGAGCCTGTAAATGCACATAAGTCGCAAAAGCTAAACGGGATTCTCACACATGCGTTCTTTCCTCCTGGCGGGTGCCGCCGCCTGCGCCCTTGGCGCGCCTGCCTTTGCTCAAACCGAAGCTGCCAATCAGGCTGTCACCACGGCGCGGGATGTTATCGTTGTTATCGGACTGTCGGGGGACCCGGCGGATATTCCCGGTTCGGCCGAAGTGCTGACCGCTGCAGATCTTGATGTGCAGGACTATTCCGACATCAACCGGTCCCTGCGCGCCGTGCCGGGCGTCAATATCCAGGAAGAAGACGGCTATGGCCTGCGGCCCAATATCGGCCTGCGCGGCACCGGTCTCGACCGGTCGGCCAACATCACCCTGATGGAAGACGGCATTCTGATTTCGCCTGCGCCCTATTCATCCCCGGCGGCTTATTATTTCCCCCATTCCGGACGCATGGCGGGCATAGAGATCATCAAGGGTGCGGCGGGCGTCCGCTATGGTCCGCGCACGCAAGGCGGCTCCATCAACCTTCTCTCCACGCCTGTTCCGGAAGAAGAGCTTGCCGGACAGATCGATTTCTGGATCGGTGATGAAGACCAGCGCCGCCTCCATGCCTGGGCCGGGGGGATGCGGGAGATCAGCGCAACCACCCGCCTTGGCGGCCTGGTCGAAACCTACCAGAGTTCCGCTTCAGGCTTCAAAGACATTGATGGACCATCCGGAAGGGATTCCGGTTTCGATATCGAGGATTATGTTGCCCGGATCCGCCTTGATACCCGCGCCGGCGTTGTCGGTCACAGTTTTGAACTGCGCGCGCAGTATTCCGATGAATTGTCAAACGAGACCTATCTCGGCCTGACAGAAGCCGACTTTGCCGCCGACCCTTTCCGGCGCTATGCCGCCAGTGCGCTGGACCAGATGGATGCCGAACATTTGCTCTGGTCGGTCAATCATACCGCTTCCTTCGGGACCAGTCTGACGTTGGGATCCGTCCTCTACCGCACCGATTTCGCCCGCGACTGGTTCAAGCTTGACCGCGTGGATCCTGACGGGGCAGGCCCAATGGGTGCGGCCAGCATTTCCAGCATTCTCGACGATCCGGCGGGCAACGCCGCTTCCTATGCCATTCTACAGGGCGCAACAGGGCTGGTGTCAGCAGATGACGCGTTGAACATCAAACACAATAACCGCGTCTATTATGCGCAAGGCTTCCAGACAGAATTGTCAGGAATTCAAGACTGGAATGGTATGGTCCATGACTGGCATGCCGGTATCCGGATCCATTACGATCAGATGGACCGGTTTCAGTGGGTGGACCGGTTCCGCATGGACAATGGGAGTCTGGTTGTAACCACACGCGGGGTGCCGGGCACCGATTCCAACCGTATTGATTCGGCAATGGCGTTTGCCTTTTTCATCCAGGATGAAATCACCACCGGCCGCTGGACCATTGTTCCCGGCCTCCGTTTCGAGCACATCGAGCTGAAGCGTGAAAACTGGGGCGGCGGCGATACAGCGCGCCTGAATCAGCCCGCAGTGACCGAAAATACGGTCGATGCTGTCATTCCTGGCATCGGTGTGCGCTTTGATCTCGATGAAAACTGGTCCTTCTTTGGCGGCATCCACCGCGGCTTTGCACCGCCCGCTCCGGGGTCGGCTTCACGCGAACCGGAAGATGCGGTCAATACCGAATTTGGGGCACGTTATGGCAATGGCTGGTGGTCTGCCGAAGCAGTCGGTTTCTACAATGCCTATGATAATCTTCTCGGCTCCTGCACTAATTCCACGGGCGGCGGCTGCACGATCGGCGCACAGTTTGATGGCGGTGAAGTCGATGTCATGGGGCTGGAATTTGCCGCCGAGGCGGATTTCGGCGAAGCGCTGGATCTCGGGGTTTCGCTCCCCGCCCGCCTTGCCTTCACTCACACAGCAACAGAATTCCAGACCGCGTTCAATTCGGCCTATGGTCCATGGTCAACAGTGAATGAAGGCGATGAACTGCCTTATATCCCGGAAAACCAGATCTATGGCGCAATCGGCATCAATACCGATCAATTCGGGGGGCAACTCGCCCTGACCTGGGTAGATGATGTTCGTACCGCAGCGGGGCAGGGCAGCATTCCTGCCAATCAACTGGTCGAATCGCATTTTGTCGCTGATGCTTCCGCCTGGTGGGCCTTCCGCGAAGGCTTACGGGCGCGTGTTTCGGTCCGCAATCTCACCGACGAAGTCTATGCCGTGGCACGCCGGCCGGCTGGCCTGCGTCCGGGCGCACCACAAGCCGTCATCTTTGGCCTTTCGGCCGATTTTTAGGGAGTTTTCAGCGAAAAGCCTGTTCCCTCGGCTCAAAAGGGCAGCAAAACAAGGAGGGGGAGGCTTTTTACTGATCCTGAAATCAGTAAAA
>PFFX01000141.1 GCA_002783385.1 Rhodobacterales bacterium CG15_BIG_FIL_POST_REV_8_21_14_020_59_13
CGGCGGGTTTGCTCCTTGTATCCGCACAAATCCGCTCCGGCCATTGCAGCCAGATCAGCAGGTCCTGACCCTAGAAAAGCGGCTGTTTTTCCTTGCGGCCGAGGCGGCGGAGACGGCGCCAGAAGCGGCGGCCTTCCGGCTTGGGTTGCGGTTTGAGGTTTTTCACAAATTCTTCGGCGCAGGATTTCCAGGAGAAGGTTTCCGCATATTCGCGGCAGCGTTCGCGGCTCATTTTCAGCGCTTCGAGACAGGCTTCCTGCAGGTCTTCAGAGACCGCGCCAGCACCCGTTCCGGGAATAAGGTCTTTCGGACCCGGGGCCGGGAAGGCGGCGACGGGTGTGCCACAGGCCATGGATTCCAGAATCACCAGACCGAAAGTGTCGGTAAGGCTGGGGAAGACAAAGACATCGGCATCAGCGAAATAGCGGGAGAGCTCGTCGCCATATTTGGGGCCGAGGAACCGGATTTCCGGATAGTCCTTGCGCAGCTGATCGAGTTGCGGGCCGGGGCCGATGACGACTTTGGTGCCCGGCAGCTCGCAATCGAGGAAGGCTTCGATATTCTTTTCCACCGAGACACGGCCGACATAAACGAAGACCGGGCCTTCAAGATCCTTGTAAATGCCGCCATCGATGCCGCGTTTGTCCGGGTTGAAGAGGACGGTATCGACGCCTCGTGCCCAGGGCGTGATGTTCTTGAAACCGCGTGCCGCGAGATCGTCGCGCATGGACGGTGTGGCGACCATGAGACGGCCTCCGGCATTGTGAAACCAGCGCATGAAGGCATAGCCCGCCGAGAGCGGAATAAAGGGAAAGCGGGCATGCACATATTCAGGGAATTTGGTGTGATAGCTGGTGGTAAAGGGCAGCTTCCATTTCAGGCAGACGGCACGGGCCGCCATGCCCAGCGTGCCCTCGGTTGAGATGTGAATGGCTTCCGGTTCGAACGCCTTGAAGCGCTCCTCGATATCCTTGCGCGCGCCGATTGCCAGCTGGATTTCCGGATAGGTCGGTAAAGGCCAGGTCTTGTAGCCGAGGCCGGGATGGATGACTTCCACCTCATGGCCCATGGCCCGGCACTCCTCGGTGGTGCGGGTGAGGGTGCGGACAACGCCATTGACCTGCGGCTCCCATGCGTCGGTGACCAGCATGATGCGCTTGGGCTTGTCCTCGAAGCCGGGCTCGATCTCCTCGTCCGGCTCAAAATCGTTCTCATCTTCGTTCATACCGATCTCCATAAACCATAATCCTTACATGGCGAAGAGGCGTTTCAGCCTCTTGCCAGCAGACCGCTTGCATGATGAATGGACGTCGTTTGTGGTTTGGCCGCTGCGGAGAATTGCCATGCCTGATACTGCCCTCCACCGTCTCGACTGGGACCGGATTGACGCGCTCAAATTTGCCGATGAATCAGCGGCGGCGCGCGCGCTGGCCAGCAAGATCGGTTTTGACGAGGACGATCGCGCGGAGGCCCGCAAACAGGCGGTCGATCTGGTCGAACGCGCCCGCAAATCGACGAAGGTTGCCGGGCTGATGGAATCCTTCCTTCAGGAATTCGGCCTGTCCAACAAGGAAGGCCTGGCGCTGATGTGTCTGGCAGAAGCATTGTTGCGGGTGCCCGACGCCGAGACCATCGACAAGCTGATCGCCGAGCGGATCAGCTCCGGTGAATGGCGTGGCCATATCGGCAAATCGGAACACTGGCTGGTGAATGCCTCGACGCTGGGGCTGATGCTGACCGGTACGGTGATCGGTGTGGACCGCGAAGCGAAGAAAAATCCCGGCGTTTATATGAAGCGGCTGACCCAGCGCCTGGGTGAGCCGATGATCCGTACTGCAACACTGCAGGCGATGAAAATTCTCGGCGAGCAATTTGTGCTGGGCCGCACCATTGATGCCGCAATCAAACGTGGCCACAAGACCGAAAACGGCCTGCACTCCTATGACATGCTGGGCGAGGCTGCCCGCACGCATGATGACGCTGCGCGCTATCATTCGCGCTATCTGGAAGCGATTGCGGCGGTCGGTAAAAATCGCGGCGATGGCCCGATCGAGCTGGTGGATGGCGTTTCCGTCAAACTCTCGGCCCTGCATCCGCGCTATCATGCAGTGAAGGAAAAAGCGGTCTTTGAAGAGCTTTACCCGCTCGTTCTGGAACAGGCCGAGGCGGCGAAAGCGGTCAATATCGGGCTGTGTCTTGATGCCGAGGAAACCGACCGGCTGATCATATCGCTGAAGATTTTCGAACGTCTGGCGCGCGAACCCTCGCTGGCCGGATGGGACGGGCTGGGCCTCGCCATCCAAGCCTATCAGAAGCGCTGTGAAGCGGTCATCGAAACGGTGATCGCTCTGGGCCGGGAAACCGGTCGGCGCTTCCTTGTGCGTCTGGTGAAGGGGGCCTATTGGGATACCGAGATCAAGTTTGCCCAGCAGATGGGCTGGCCGGATTTCCCGGTCTGGTCGACCAAGCCGGCGACCGATCTCAACTATCTGGCCTGTGCAAAGCGGATGCTGACCGCGCCGGATGCGATCTATGCGCAGTTTGCCACGCACAATGCCTTCACCCTGTGTGCGGTGCGCCTTCTGGCACAAAAAGCCGGCGTCGAGCACTATGAATTCCAGCGCCTGCACGGCATGGGCGAGCCGCTCTACAAGGCAGCCGAAGACGCATATGGCGGCAATCCGGTGCGCATCTATGCGCCGGTGGGCAGTCATGAAGACCTGTTGCCCTATCTGGTGCGCCGCCTTCTGGAAAATGGCGCGAACACCTCCTTCGTTCATTCCTTCCTCGACAGGGACGTGCCGGCCGAGGACGTGGCCAGCGGCCCGTTTGACGGGGCCGACATCATTGACCGCCATCCCTTCATTCCGGCTCCGCCGCGGCTGTATGGAGAGCACCGCGCCAATTCATCCGGTGTGGATCTGAGCCAGGTCTCTGTGCGCAAACGGCTGGCGGAAGTTCAGGCGGAGCTGGATGATAAATTACCGCTGGCGGCTGGCCCTATTGTCAATGGCAAGATGTACAAGACCGACCCGTTCAAACATGCCAGCCCGATCAACCAGCACGAGCTTGTGTCGATCATCAGCAATGCCGATGACGAGCTGATCGAAACCGCGTTTGAATCCGCACAGGAGGCACAACGCGGCTGGGACAGGCTCGGTGGACCTAAGCGTGCCGAAATATTGCGCGCCATGGGCGATGCGCTGGAAGCTGATACCGACCGTTTGATCGCGATCATGACCCGCGAAGGCGGCAAGACGCTGGCCGATGGCGTGGCGGAAGTCCGCGAAGCGGTGGATTTCTGCCGCTATTATGCCAACGAGGCCGAGACCCGTTTTGCCGGACCGGTCCGCCTGCCGGGACCGGCGGGGGAGACCAATCATCTCGAATTGCGCGGGCGCGGGGTTTTTGTCTGCATCAGCCCGTGGAATTTTCCGCTGGCGATTTTCACCGGACAGCTGGCTGCGGCGCTGGCCGCCGGGAATGCCGTACTCGCCAAGCCGGCCGAACAAACTCCGCTGATTGCCTGTGAAGCGGTCAAGCTGTTCCAGAAGGCTGGTCTGCCAAAGGACGTGCTGCATCTGATCACCGGGGATGGCCGGGCCGGGGCGGCACTGGTCAATGACCCGCGTACCGGCGGGGTGTGTTTTACCGGCTCCACCGAAGTGGCGCGGATCATCAATAAATCGCTGTCGGAAAAAGACGGGCCGATCGTGCCTTTCATCGCCGAAACGGGCGGGCTGAACGGTATGTTTGTTGACACTTCGGCGCTGAAGGAACAGGTGATTGACGACGTTATCGTTTCGGCTTTCGGTTCGGCCGGCCAAAGGTGTTCGGCCCTGCGCATCCTGTTCCTGCCGGAAGATACGGCCGACTCCCTCATCGACGGTCTGATGGGCGCCATGGATGTGCTCGCGCTGGGCGATCCGGCGGATGCCTTTACCGATGTCGGACCGGTGATCGACGAGGAAGCCAAGGGCGTCCTTGATCAGCACATGACCCGCATGCGGGTGAATGCCAAAGTGCTGAATCAGGCCAATCCCGGCCCGCTGGCGGCGGATGGTTATTTCTTCGCGCCGGCGATGATCGAGCTGCCGTCGCTGGATTTGATGGAGCGGGAAATCTTCGGTCCGATTCTCCATATCATCCGCTACAAGCGCAAGGATGTCGGAAAGCTGGCCGCCGAATTGGCCGCCAAGGGCTATGGGTTGACGCTGGGCATTCACTCGCGGCTGTCACGCTTCCACGAGGAAATCATGGAGGCAGTGCCGGCGGGCAATGTCTATGTGAACCGGAATATTACCGGCGCGATTGTCGGCGTGCAGCCTTTCGGCGGGGAGGGGCTATCTGGCACCGGCCCCAAGGCTGGCGGGCCAAATTATGTGCCGCGTTTTGCCGCAGAGCGGACCGTAACCGTTAACATTTCGGCGCAGGGTGGCGATCCGGAATTGCTAAGTCTTTGACGTTTCAG
Organism: Rhodobacterales bacterium CG15_BIG_FIL_POST_REV_8_21_14_020_59_13; assembly: GCA_002783385.1. Lineage (GTDB taxonomy): Bacteria > Pseudomonadota > Alphaproteobacteria > Caulobacterales > Maricaulaceae > Hyphobacterium. Next base: position 4,472 of record PFFX01000141.1, read on the forward strand.
GGGGTAGAAAAACCCTACTGCAAAAAGCATTACCGGAGTTTGTCAGTGAGCACAGGGCATTAGCCGTTCGTTAACTAAAAAATCCGTTTTCGGACCATTATCCATGTTGACCGTGGCGCTCGTCTTGAGCACTATATGTGGGGTCAGCTGAGATAGCGGACACACCATCATGGGATTTCAGAGCAGCGGCGCGAACGCGCACGTTCCGCGCGACAGGCTAGCTGTGCTTTGATTTTCAGGGGGAGATGAGTTTAAAATGACGCCTTATGACGCTGCAGCATTGGCCAGAAATCCAATGGAAACCAATACAAAAGAGACGCTACGGCCAGGCAAGCCCCGCGCCCAGAAGCCGGATCTGAAACTGGTCAAACAGGTCGAGACCGATCCGTCACGCGATGCGTTGTTGACCGATTTCGGCAAGAAGACGCTGGTCGATCGATATCTCCTGCCAGGGGAATCCTATCAGGACATGTTCGCGCGTGTGGCGAAGGCCTATGCCGACGACACCGAGCACGCCCAGCGGCTTTATGATTATATCTCGAATCTCTGGTTCATGCCGGCGACGCCGGTTCTGTCGAATGGCGGTGCGATGCGGGGCCTGCCGATTTCCTGTTTCCTGAACACGGTCGGCGATTCCCTCAATGATATCGTCAATACGTGGAACGAAAATGTCTGGCTGGCATCGAATGGCGGTGGCATCGGCACTTATTGGGGCGAAGTCCGCTCGATCGGTGAAAAGATCGGTCAGAATGGCCAGACCTCCGGCATCATTCCTTTCATCCGGGTGATGGATTCCCTCACTCTGGCCATTTCCCAAGGGTCACTGCGCCGCGGGTCGGCTGCCGTCTATCTTGATGTGCATCATCCGGAAATCGAGGAATTCCTTGAAATCCGCAAGCCATCCGGCGACTTCAACCGCAAGAGCCTGAACCTTCATCACGGTCTCAATGTCACAGACGCCTTCATGGACGCGGTGCGCACCGACAGCGAATACGAGCTGAAATCCCCACGCAGCGGCGATGTGGTCCGGTCGGTGTCCGCCCGCAAGATCTGGCAGAAAATCCTCGATCTGCGGCTGCAGACCGGCGAGCCCTATATTATCTTCTCCGACACGGTGAATGAGGCGCTTCCCGCGCACCAGAAGAAGCAGGGCCTGAAGGTCCGTCAGTCCAATCTGTGTGCGGAAATCATGCTGCCGACAGGGGTCGACAAGCATGGCCGGGACCGCACGGCAGTATGCTGCCTGTCTTCGCTCAATGCCGAAAAATTCCTCGAATGGAAGGATGATCCGCGGTTTATCGAGGATATTTTCCGTTTCCTCGACAATGTGCTGGAAGATTTCATCAAACGTGCACCGGATGAAATGGCGCGGGCCGTCTATTCAGCGCAGCGCGAGCGGTCTGTTGGCCTCGGCCTGATGGGCTTCCACTCCTTCCTGCAAGCCATGAATGCGCCGTTTGAATCGCCAATGGCCAAGTCCTGGAACATGAAAATGTTCAGGCATATCCGTCAGGAAGCCGACAAGGCATCGGTCCGCCTGGCAGAAGAGCGCGGGGCCTGCCCGGATGCCGAGGAAGCCGGCGTGAAAGCCCGTTTCTCGCACAAGCTGGCGATTGCACCGACGGCGTCGATCTCGATCATTTGCGGTGGCACTTCAGCGGGCATCGAGCCGATTCCGGCAAATTTCTACGTCCACAAGACGTTATCGGGATCCTTTTCAGTGAAAAACCCGCAACTTACTAAAGTGCTTGAAGAAAAGGGCATGGATAGCGAAGAGGTCTGGATTTCGATCCTGGAGCATGAAGGCTCGGTCCAGCATCTCGATTGCCTGGACCAGAACGAGAAAGACCTGTTCAAGACCGCTTTCGAGATCGATCAGCGCTGGGTGATCGAGCATGCGGCTGATCGCACCCCCTATGTCTGCCAGTCGCAATCCCTCAACATCTTCCTGCCCGGTGATGTCGACAAATGGGACTTGCATATGCTGCACTGGACGGCGTGGGAGAAGGGCGTGAAATCGCTCTATTATTGCCGCTCCAAATCCATTCAGCGCGCCTCCTATGCAGGATCGGCGGACAAGGCCGATGTCGAGGTCTCCATGGAGGCAGCGGCTAAAACCGATTACGAGGAATGCCTCGCCTGTCAGTAGGGCGGCCTGGAGAGGTAAAATCCATGACGGAGAGGGCGGCCATTGAGCCGCCCTTTTTGCAGCGCCGCACACTGTGCGTTTCGAGTCACGCTTTAAAAAAATCCTTTACCACGGATGGAACGAAAGCCGATTTTAACGCGTATTCGTATACAATGATCGCCACACTCATGCTAGATTGGCATGAGGCGAATATGCTGGAGGCAAACTGTGACGCGCAGTGACGGAATTTCTGCAATAGCCCTGTTGGCGGTTCTGGGAACCGCCGGAACGGCTATGGCGCAGGATAATGCGCGCACTCCGGCAATTTTCAATGTTGATCTCGCGATCATGTCGCCCTTCATGGATGAAGCGGCAGAGCAGGCTTCGCTTGATGCCAATCATGCCTCGATTGTGGCGTCAGGCGTGCTGAGTGAAACCGGTCTGGATAGCGGAGCGCTATCGGCCTTTTCCGGCTATTCTGCCTCGGTCAATCAACTCGACGATGGCTCTCGTATCGAGGTAAGAGTGTTCGACCCCGGACTCCAGTCCCGCGCCAATCGCCTTTTTGACCCGCAATCGACTATAGATTCGGCGATTGTGCAGCCCGTCAGGGAAACCCGGTCATCCGTTGCGGTCGATTATGTCACCCGCTTTGATTCGCCGGGCGGCGAGGAAGGTCTTGATCTGACCCTTGAGCCGCGGGCCGGTCTGAGCTTTGGTCCTGAGGGATCTGGAGCCGGGGCAGGGGCCGAGGTTCGTATCGGCCGCTATCTGCAGGGTGATGGTGAGCGCCCGTCCTGGTATTTCTTTGCCGGAGCGGAGCGTCATGCGCTGCTTTATGATCCCCGCGAAGGTTTTGACATGCAGGGGGCGATGCGGTTCGAGCCCTATGCCGTTGTCGGTGATGCGCAGGCCGGTGTGGCCATGCGGCTGGGAGAGAATGATCTTTCCTTTGCCTATGTGCGCCGCGAACGCAATGCCCGGATCGGTATGGATGATTATGATGAGACGGACGCTTTTGCGGCCTTTTCTCTCAGCCGCCGCTGGTAGTTATCCACAAAACGCATTTTCCTGTGAAGAGTGTGCCTACCAGCACTGGACGTTCAGCCTGCTTTAACCCCAATATGTAGTGATAGGGTTCCGCCATATGGGCGAGTCGCCTTCACAGCCATTCCGGGGTTTTTCATGTCCGATACCGCATATCTTCCAGGCCTCATGACCTCCAGTCATTCCTACAAGCCGTTCCGCTATCCGTGGGCGCACGAATTCTGGAAGAAGCAGCAGCAGGTCCACTGGATGCCGGAAGAGGTTCCGCTCGGCGAGGACTGCAAGGACTGGGCGACCAAGCTCAATGATCAGGAGCGCAATCTCCTGACCCAGATTTTCCGCTTCTTCACGCAGTCGGATGTGGAAGTGAATGACAATTACATGGAGCGCTATGCGCGCGTCTTCAAACCGACCGAAGTGAAGATGATGCTGTCAGCCTTCTCCAATATGGAGACGGTCCATATTGCGGCCTATGCGCTGCTTCTGGAAACCATCGGCATGCCGGATTCGGAATTCTCCGCCTTCATGGAATACGAGGCGATGAAGGACAAGCATGACTATATGAAGGAATTCGGTGTCGAGACGAATGAGGATATTCTGCGTACGCTGGCCATGTTCGGCGCGTTCACCGAAGGTCTGCAATTATTTGCCTCCTTCGCCATGCTGATGAATTTCCCACGCTTGAACAAGATGAAGGGCATGGGCCAGATCATCACTTGGTCGATCCGCGATGAGAGTCTGCATTGCGAGGGCATGATCCGCATGTTCCACGAATTCGCCGACGAGACCGGAGCATTGACCGATCAGGTGAAGGCCGACATCGTTGCCAATTGCAAACATGTCGTGATGCTGGAAGACAAATTCATCGATCTGGCGTTTGAGATGGGCGATGTCGAAGGCATGACGCCGGACGATATCAAGCGCTATATCCGCTATATCGCCGATTGGCGTTTGCGCCAGCTTAAGCTGGAGCCGATCTTCGGCATTGAAAAACACCCATTGCCCTGGTTGACGGAAATCCTGAACGGGGTGGAGCACGCCAACTTCTTTGAAGCCCGCGCGACGGAATATTCCAAGGGTGCGACCAAAGGTGAATGGCATGGCGAAGAGGGTGTCTGGTCAAACTTCGACAAGTGGCAGTCACACAAGACCGCCAACGATCTGCCGGCTGAGTAGGGTTTTATCTTGCCCGCACCTGCCGTTTCCGGCATGAGCTGGCCATGAAAATGTTCGAAATTGCAAAAACGCCTACAGAGGCTGTTGACCGGCTGGCTGACCTTCACCGGCAGTCTGTCGAAGCCCTTCGCGACGCCCTGCGCGCCTATCTGGATAATGGCATTGCGCCTGATGCCAAGGTCCGCGAAGCCGGGGCCTTCGCCTATCCTGAATTGCGGGTCCGCTATGAACCGGAGGGGTCGCCGCCGCCGGTCAGCCGGGCCTTCGGCAAGTTTTCCGAGCCCGGCCTCTATGCCACGTCAGTGACCGAGCCGGAGCTCTTCCGTGACTATCTGATCGAACAGCTGACCCTGCTGGATGACCAGTATGATATCACTATAGAGACCGGGCCGTCCTCTGACGAGATTGCGTTCTCGACCGTGCTGGACGGGGCCGAGGATCTCGATCTGGATGCCGCCTCGGTGGCGGATCTGGTGCGCAATTTCCCCTATGCGGATCTGGCGACAATCGATGATGCCCTGCCCAATGGCGAACGCACACCGCAGCCCGGTGCGGCACGGCCGCTGACACTGTTTGATGCGCCGCGTGTGGATTATTCGCTGCAGCGGCTTAAGCATTATACCGGCAGTCCTTACGAGGACTTCCAGCAATTCATCCTGTTCACCAATTATCACCGCTATGTCGATGCGTTTGTTGCCTGGGCCATCAGGCAGCTGAAGGAGGATAATGAATACGCCTCCTTTTCCGCGGCCGGCTTCGTCGAGGTTGATGGAACAAGCCGGAATGCCCGCGCCGATGTCGAGGCGGCGCCCTGGCGGCGCTACCAGATGCCGGCCTATCATCTCAAAGCCCCGGGCGGGCGCGGCATCACGCTGGTCAATATCGGCGTGGGTCCGTCGAATGCGAAAACCATCACCGATCATCTGGCTGTGTTGCGCCCGCAATGCTGGCTGATGATCGGCCATTGTGGCGGGCTGCGTCATTCCCAGCGTCTGGGCGATTATGTACTGGCGCACGCTTATCTGCGCTATGACCGGGTGCTGGACCGCGACCTGCCGCTGGAAATTCCGGTGCCGCCGATTGCCGAGATTCAGATTGCGCTGGCCGATGCGGTCAAACGCGTCTCCGGGGACAGCCGCGAGGATATCAAGCGCCGCCTGCGTACCGGCACGGTGGCGACCTATGCCGACCGCAATTGGGAGCTTCGCTATCATGCCGAAGCGCGCCGCATCAACCAGTCACGTGCGATCGCGGTGGATATGGAATCGGCAACGATTGCGGCCAATGGGTTCCGCCTGCGGGTGCCTTACGGGACGCTGCTGTGCGTCTCCGACAAGCCCTTGCATGGCGAACTGAAACTGCCGGGCGCGGCCAATCTCTTCTATCAGCGCTCGGTGAGCGAACACCTGATGGCGGGAATTGAAACTGTCGAGATATTGCGCAGCAATGAAGCCAATGCACTGCATTCCCGCAAGCTACGCAGCTTTGACGAACCCCCTTTCAGGTGATTGCGGATCGACTGATGTGGCCGGTATCACACGATCTGGTGATTGATCTGCGGCCCGTCTTGCCCTTTGACCCCCCTTCCGATAGCAGACAGGCATGAGCCGTGTTCTGCCCTTTGAAGGGATTCGCAACTTCCGCCATTTCGGTGATTACACCGGACGGGATGGCACGCGTGTGCGCTCCGGGCTTTACCGGTCCGGGCATTTTCACAATGCCACCGAAGCCGACAGAGCGCGGCTGAAAGAGCTGAACATCTCGGTGGTTGCCGATCTGCGGCGGCCACAGGAACGTGACAATGAACCGTCGAGCTGGGGTGAGGGCTTCCGGATCCTGCAATCGGATGTCGCCGGGCATGCCGAGCCGCCGCACATGCGGTTCTTGCGCACGGGCGATATGAGTGCGGACGGGGTCGCGGCTTTCATGCGGGCGACCTATCGGCGGCTTCCGAACGAGAAGGGCAATCAGGAGGTTTTCGCCGCCGGATTGCGCGAGCTTGCCACGCATGGCAGCGATGAAGGCTTCATCGTCCATTGCGCCGCCGGAAAGGACCGCACCGGGCTTTTCTGTGCGTTGGCGCTGTCGCTCGCGGGCGTATCAAAGGATGACATCTATGATGATTATCTGATGACCAATATAGCGGTCGATTATGACACGCTGGTGCCGCTGATCCACAAGCGGATCGAGGAAACCTACAAGCGGACCGTGCCGGAAGACTCGATGCGGGTCTTTCTGGGCGTGAAAGCGGATTACCTCGATGAGGCGTTTGCCGAAATCGGCTCGGTGGAAAGCTATGCCGCAGACGTGCTGGGGCTGACCGCAGAGGAAATCGAGGCGGTCCGGGCCAATCTGATAGCCCGGTGAGCACATCCGGCCCGGAACAGCTTGACTGGATCGCGCCGGAACGTGCTTTTGCTCCCTTTCGCATACAGGGCGGTTCGCTGCTGCTTCACGGCGGGCAATGCTCGCAATCCCGGCTCTATGCCCTGCCGATCGAAGCGCTGACCTTCTGGCCGGGCGATGATCTGGACGCCTTTCTGGTAAAAGCCCGTGCCGCACTGGCGCAAGGTCATCAGCTGGCCGGTCTGTTTTCCTATGAATTTTGCCATGTTCTGGAACCGAAACTTCCTCCCCTCCATAAAGGGTTTCCGCTGGTTCAGCTGGGCGTCTATCCGGCCTGGGCAGTTTTTGACCCGGACGGCAAACAGCTGACGCTTCATGGCGATGAGGAGGGCCGTGCGCGGTTGAAGACCGGGCTGCATATCGCCCGCCCGCCTGCCAAACCTGCCAGCGCGTCGATCACGGCCGACTGGCCGCGGGAGCGCTATCTTGAGGCCTGCCGCACACTGATTGAGCATATCCGCGGCGGTGACATCTATCAGGCCAATCTCTCGCAGGGTTTTTCGGGCCGGCTAGAGGGCGATCCCTGGGCGGTATTTCTGCGCCTGATTGCGCGAAGTGATGCGCCGCACACCGCCTGGTTCCGGCCAAGCAGCAATCATGTGGTGGTGACCAATTCTCCTGAACGCTTTCTGAGACTTGAAAACGGATGCGTCGAAAGCCGGCCGATCAAGGGCACACGGCCGCGCCGGGAGGATCCAGCCGAAGACCAGGCAGAAGCCGAAGCCCTTGAAGCCAGCGCCAAGGACCGGGCTGAAAATCTGATGATTGTCGATCTGGTGCGGCATGATCTGTCGCGCGTTTGCCGACCCGGCAGTATCAGGGTGCCGCGTCTCAATGCGGTGGAAAGCTATGCCAATGTTCACCACCTCGTCTCGACGGTTGAGGGGCAATTGCAAGAGGGCCGGGATGCGCTTGATCTGATCCTCGCGGCCTTCCCGCCCGGCTCGATTACCGGTGCGCCGAAAATCCGGGCGATGGAGTTGATCGCTGCCGCCGAACAGGACCGCCGCGGGGCCTATTGCGGGACGCTGGGATGGATTGGCGAGGGCGGTCGGGCGATGGATCTCAATGTCATGATCCGGACGCTGGACCTGATCCGGACGGATGCCGACTGGCTGGTTACGGCACGGTCGGGCGGGGCAATCACCATCGAATCCGACCCGGAGACCGAATATGAAGAAACCCTGCAAAAGCTGAGCGCGCTGCAGACTGCGCTGAAAGGATAGGCATGTTCCGGCGGGATAAGGATGGTTGGACAGCGGCGGGCGCGGTGGCGCACCTGCTGGAAGATCGTGGTTTCCAGCTCGGCGACGGGGTGTTCGAGACATTCCGGATCCAGAACGGATCCATCCGGCATTCCTGCCTGCATCGGAAAAGTCTGGACGCGGCATGTGCCGCCCTTCAACTCACACGACCGGACTGGGCCGACATAGAAGGGGCGGTGGCTGGACTGGCCGCCGGGCCGGACGCCGCAATCGGAAAAGTGCAGGTCACGCGAGGGCCGGGCGGGCGCGGCCTTGCGCCTGTAACGGCACCGCAGGAAGCGCTCTACCTGCAATTCTCGCCCGTTCCGGACATACCGCAGACGCTTCGCCTGTCGACCTCTGGCATCCGCCGGTCGGCGTCCAGCCTTTCGGCCCGGTTCAAGACGCTGAGCTATGCCGATAATCTGGCGGCCCGGCGGGAGGCGGTGAGCCGGGGTGCGGACATGGCGCTATTGCTGACCGAAAGCGGGTTTGTGTCTGGTGGGGACAGCGCCAACCTGTTCTGGCGGTCAGGCGGCCGGGTGCAAACACCGTCCCTAGCGTGTGGCATCCGCAATGGGGTCATGCGCCAGCGGGTTCTATCCTGGCTGGAAGATCAGGCCCTGCCGGCCGTCGAGGTTGAGGCCGATCCCGGCGCGCTGGAAAAGGCCGATCTTGTTTGGGTGACGAATGCGGTGATGGGCGTTGTGGCGGTCTCGGAGATTGACGGGCGCGCCCTGGCGGTTGCCGATCCGCTGTTTGACGGAATGCGCGCCGCGGCGCTTTGATCAGTCCCGGCTGACCACCAGAGACTGACGGGGGCGCAGGAAGAATTCTTCCGCGATGTTGAAATCACCGGTCACTTCGCGGAAAGGTGCTTGATAGGCATAAGCGACCTCCACCCAGATGATCGACCGGCCATTGGTCAGAAGGCCATCGGGAAGGGTTGGCTGGGACCCTACGGCGCGCGCCATCATGCCGCGCGCATCGCTCCAATCAACCTCAACGTTGCCGATCAAGTCCATAGAGACGCTGGAAATCCGGACCGAGAAATTGACCGGATCATAAGGCGCGATAATGGCCGCACCGGCGTTCAGGATATCGACCATTTCGCCATCGGTAATGACATCGTCCTGCGCGACGAGGTCGGCCAGCGCGCTCGCCGCATTGGTGACCTTGCGATCAACGGACAATGCCAGCGAAATCTCGACCATGCCCAGATACAGCAACACCATGACCGGTGCGATCAGCGCGAATTCCACAGCGGAGACACCCTCGCGATTGCCAGCCAGACGGCGGAGAAAGGTGCGCGTGGCTCTAATCATCGAAGGGCTCGTTGCGGAAGACGGTGGAGGACTGGATAAGCCGGCGGTTGTTCGGGAGATTGCCGACTGAGCCGAACATGTTCGGCAGGATGAGCGGATAGCTGTAATAGACGCGGACAAGGACAATATCGCCGGCGCGGCCGGGATCAAAGCCCATATTCCCGCCATTCAGCGTGCCATCCTCGGCGATTGGCGGGGTCGGGTTGATGGTGTCAAAATCCTCAAATACCGCGACCTCGAACACCATTTGATCGCAATCGGCGATCACCTGTATGCGATCGCAGACCTCGTTGCGGAAACTGGCCGCATCCCCGCCGCCGCCCTGCAGCTGGCCGGTGCGGATCAGACGGGCGGATTCGAGAACCGCATTCTCGATCACCGTTCCGGCAAAAAACACGGCGGCGATCTCGATCAGCGCCATCAGGAAAAAGAAGAAGGGTCCGGCGATCAACGCGAACTCGACAGCGGTCGCGCCGTCGCGATTTTTACGGAAGGATTTGAAAAAGCCTGCCCTACACATGATCCGGCTCCGGATATCAAGCCCTCTCTATAAAGACAAAGCGCTTAAACCTGCGTGAAGAGGCGCGGTTAACAGGGTGCTACCAGCCCTATTCCCGGCCGCCCTCGAGCGTGCGCGGGCTCTGGGAGCCTTCGGTGATCGCTGCGGCTTCGCCGGCGATGCCGATACGGGCGCTTTGCTGGTCAGTCAGCGTATCGAAGGCTTCGGAATCATCGCCAACGGTCGGGCTGGCGGCGCAATTGGGGGTGCAGGTCATGGTCGTGCGGGCGGTGCCGCGTTGCAGAACGAGCTGGCCTGCGGTTGACGGGCCGACGACAAAATCCTCAGCGAAAATGACGCGGCCGGCCCGATCCAGCGCAATGATATTGGTGCGGCCGAACAGGCGCCCGGTGACGATCAGCGTGCGGCGGTCATGGATTACGGCATCGGCAATGGCCGGATTGCCGATGATCACCGTAGAGGCAGCAGACGGCAGGCGGACAACATCGGCATGTTCGACTTCCAGCATCTGGTCCGCAGCGGCCAGGGCCGGAGCGATCAGAAGGCAGGCGAGGGCGGTGAGGACGTTACGCATGGGCGTGCTCCACAGGTATCTCATTCAAGCCATATAAGAGCGCGTCCGCGTGAAGACTTTCTAAACAGAAAGGTTCGAAGATCATATTTGAGTTACACTTGTTTTGTTTAATGACTATTAACTATAACACACATCAGAATTTGTTAGCATATAATTAAGTATGAGTATTCACCTCTTTTAAAGGCTCCTGTGGTTTATTCATTGCACACGACGAGAGAGGCCGGGACAACAAGCCTCCTTGAAGTGGATGTGTGTGGCTAGCAACACGGGAGTAGACCCAATGCAAATCGTATCTCGCTTTTTCAAAGACGAATCTGGCGCAACGGCTATCGAATATGGCCTGATCGCTGCCCTGATCGCCGTGGTTATTATCGGTGCCGTTACGGCGCTGGGTACCGGCGTTCGTGACAACATGCAGACGGTTGCCGACGCGATCTAATCGCGCCGAAACGTCAAGGCATTCAAGGGGCTGCCCGCCGGGCGGCCCCTTTTGCTTTCCGGATCCGGACTGGCCGGGCCAACCGATTGTTAAGCCTGTTGCGCTATAAGGATCAGAAATCATCCGGAGTGAAGAGATGGCGGGTCAGGTCATTTTATTGGTCTTTGTGTTCTTGATGCTGCTCGCGGCGGCCCGCGACGCCATGAGTTTTACCATCCCAAACTGGCTGTGTGGTGCCCTGGCCCTGATTTTCCCACTGGCGGCGGCCCTGCTCGGCCTCGGCTGGATGGATTTCGGCCTTCACGTCCTGGTCGGTGGTGTGGCCCTCCTCATCGGAATGGCACTGTTTGCGCCGGGATGGATTGGCGGCGGCGATGCCAAGCTGATTGCTGCAGCGGCGCTCTGGTTCGGTTGGCCGGATGCGATGATTTTTCTCGGAAAAGCCGCTTTGATGGGCGGATTGCTGGCCGTGGCGCTGATTATGCTGCGCCGCGCTGCACCTGCGACCGGATTACCGCAGCGCTGGATGACCGGCACTTTGCTGGCGGACGGTGCACCGGCGCCCTACGGGATTGCCCTTGCTGCAGGCGCTTTGTGGGCCTTGCCGGGGAGCCAGATATTCCTGCTTGCGGCCTTGTGATTTTGCAAATTGTGAAGAATTCTTCGCAATAGGTTGCAATGACATTTGAATCTTAACTCCCCTTTTGGAAATTACAGGTGTGATGAGCGCGTAACCCGAGGGGATTCGCGCCGATGAACGCCGCTAGAATCATTGTTCTGATCGCCGCTGCGCTGGCCGCAGCTGCTGCTGCCTATTTTGTCTACCAGTCGTCTTCGGGCGAACCGGTATCGACAGAACCGCAAGTCGTTCAGGCCGCCACGGTGGATGTTCTCGCCGCCCGCCGCGATCTGCCGATCGGTGCCCGCGTTCAGGCGAGCGACCTTTACTGGCAGGCCTGGCCGGAAGATGCCGTCAATCCGTCACAAGTCCTGAGAGATCGTAATCCGGATGCGGCGGAAAGCTTCGCCGGCTCGGTTGTCCGCAGTGCCGTGTCTGAAGGCGAGCCGGTTTCTGCGCGGCACCTTCTGCAGGCGGGTGAGGCCGGCTTCATGTCTGCTGTACTGGGTCCGGGAATGCGCGCGACATCGGTTCCAATCAGCGCGGAGACGGGCGCGGGCGGCTTTATCCTTCCCGGTGACCGCGTGGATGTGGTGGTAACGTTTGAAGACGAAGAGGAAGGCAGGGCTCGCCGCCGTTTCTTCGTGGCGGAAACCGTTGTCGAGAATGCGCGTATTCTGGCGATCGACCAGTCCTTTGGCGATGATCCGGATGCCGAAGGGGTGGTGCTAGGCGAGACAGCGACGCTCGAACTGACGCCGGAACAGGCCAATGCGGTGGTTCTGGCTGTGGCGCGCGGTGAAATCTCGCTGGTCCTGCGCAGTCTTTCCGACGGCGAGGGCGGGCCCCGCCTTGTTTCGCGGCAGCCCAATCCAAGCCTGTCACGCCCGGATACGGAGCGCGTAGAGCCGCTTCGCAACGAGGATCAGATGGTTGTCTATCGCTATGGTCAGGCCCGTGTGGTCCCGGCCGGTGACAACTAGGAGGCCGGACATGTTACGCGCGCTCATACTCGCGACAGTGATGATGCTTCCTGCGGGAACGGCATTGGCACAATCGGCAATAGAATCGACCACCATGCAGGTCTATATCACCCACGCAGGCTACGGTCCGGCATCGGAAGTGCTTGAACTGCCACTGAACAAAGCCGCAATCATCCACCTGCCGGTTGATGCGGCCGATGTGCTGGTGACCAATCCGGAAGTGGCCGATGCAGTGATCCGCACACCAACGCGCGCGTATCTGCTGGGCCAGACGGTCGGCCAGACCAATGCCTTCTTCTTTGATGCCGAGGGTAATCTGATTCTGGATCTGGATATCCGCGTCGAGCGAGACATGCGCGCTCTGCAGGAAGCCATGGACCGGTTCCTTCCGGATCGCAGGGTCACGGCAGAAGCCATGAATAATCATATTGTGCTGTCCGGATCGGTGCGCAGCGCCTCGGAGGCGGATACGGCTTTGCGGCTGGCGCAGCGCTGGACGGACAATCCAGAGAATATCCTGTCCATGCTGGCCATTGAAGGCCGGGAGCAGGTCATGTTGTCGGTGCGGATCGTTGAGATGCAGCGCACCATCGTCCGCCAGCTCGGCATCAATCTGTCGGCTGCCGGTCAGCTGGATGATGTCGCCTTCAATATCGCGACTGAACAGGAATTTTCGCTGGTGGGCCGCGCGCTCAGCGGTGTCAGCGGCCAATTTGACTATACCAATACCGGGGGAGGTGACATCAGAACCGCGGGGGCGCTTATTCAGGCGCTGGAGCGGGTCGGACTGGTGCGGACACTGGCTGAACCGAATCTTACCGCGATTTCAGGAGAATCCGCCAACTTCCTTGCCGGGGGGGAATTCCCGGTGCCGGTTGGCCGTGACCGCGATGGCAATATCACCGTTGAATATAAGCAATTCGGTGTCGGACTTGGCTTTACGCCTGTCGTTCTGTCGGAGGGACGTATCTCCCTGCGGATCTCGACCGAAATATCAGAACTGACCAATCAGGGTTCGTTGCAGCTGGGTTCGCAGAATGTGACCGATGATGAGGGCAATGTCATCGGCACAGTGCCCGGGCTCCAGATCCCGGGTCTGAATGTGAACCGCGCGGAGACGACGGTTGAACTTCCCTCCGGTGGCAGCCTCGTTCTGGCCGGTCTGATCCAGGAAGAGACGCGCCAGAATCTTGATGGCGTACCGGGGGTCCAGAATCTGCCGGTGCTGGGGGCGTTGTTCCGCTCCCGCGATTTTGAAAACCGGGAAACCGAGCTGGTGATCATAGTGACGCCCTATCTGGTTGATCCGATCAACCAGAATGAAGCGGCGACTCCGGCTGACGGTTACGTGCGGACCAGCGAGCTGGAAACGCTCTTTCTTGGCAATATCAACCGCGCCTATGCGGTGCCGGGATCGCAGACAGATGGCCGGTCCTGGACGGGCCCTGTCGGGTTCCTGATCGAATAGGGGAGAAGGCAAAATGAAGATGATACACGCTTTGACCGCCCTCATCCCCGCCGTTTTTCTGGCGGCGTGCGGGACCACGGCCACGACCACAAATCTGATCGGATTTCCCGAAGCGCGTCCGGTGCAGGAAACCGCGCGCATGGACTTGCTGGTCGATACACAGGCCAATGGCCTGCTGTGGTCTCAGCTTGGTGCGTTTCAGGTCTTTGTGGACCATTATAAATCCAACGGACATGGCCCGATTGTGGTCTCCTATCCGCAGGGTAGCGCCGAGGATGGCGCCGCCCGCTCGGCGATGAGCGAATTGCGTGCCTTCCTCGATTCCCAGGGCGTTTCCGCCCGCTACACGGAGGAAGGCCCGTATGACGCCTCCGGCATGGGCAATGCGCCCCTGATTGTCAGCTTCCTGCACTATGTCGCGGAAATGCCAGCAGCGTGTGAAAACCGGCGCTGGGACGATCTGGTCCGTGAACGCGACAACCAGGCCTATGCCGGGTTCGGCTGTTTCATGGCGCAAAACCGTGCCGCCATGGTCGGTGATCCCTATCACCTGGCCGGGCCGACCGGTTCAGACGGGCCGGATGGCGTCCGCCGCCAGACAGTTCTCGATACCTATCGCCGGGGTGAACCCACCGGCACGCAGCGCCGCGACGACGAAAGCGGCGCGGTTTCCTCTGCGGTTGAATAAAGCTGGATAAAAATAATGGCTGAACCACAGACATATGATGATGATTTCCTGGACGAGGACGAGTTTCTCGACCCGGCCGAAGTCGAACGCCGCCTTCTGAGCGAGGGCGCGGACGATGAGTTTGAAGAATACGGTGATCTGGACGGATTCAGCGAGCCTTCTGAAGAGACACGTCCGTTCGGTTCACGCACTGCGCCTGAGCCAAAACAAGCCGTGGCGGCCCCGCGCGAGGAGTGGAATGATGCGGATGATCTTTCATCCTCTGCCCATGCCGGACCGGAAACAGATCTCGATGAATTCGAGCCCGATGCCTATGCACCGGAGTTTGTCTATCCGGTATCCGGCGAAGACGATGACGATCTTCCCGACCAGCCGATTCCGCGGATTACCATCCATGCTTTCTGCGAGCGCCCGGAAAGCGGCGCGCTGGTGCACAACGCTGCCAATGACCGGCGTTTGTCAAAAACCCATGTCGAGGTCGAGCTGGGCGGCTTGCCTGCGGCTATTGACCGGTTTGCGACGCAATCCACGCCGGATCTCCTGATTATCGAGACCGGCATGCGCGGGCAGGGACTGTTTGACCAGCTCGAGGAGCTCGCCGGCAGTTGCGATCCGGGGACCAAGGTCATCATCATCGGGGCGGCCAACGACATCTCGCTCTATCGCGAGTTGATGAAGCGCGGGGTCAGCGAATATCTGGTGCCGCCGATGACGCCATTGCACCTGATCCGCACGATTTCAGGCCTCTATCTCGACCCGGAAGCCCCCTTTGCCGGCAAGACGATTGCCTTTATCGGTGCAAAAGGCGGGGTGGGTGCCTCTACAATTGCACACAATACCTCGTGGTGCATCTCGGAAAATTCACAAGCCGATTGCGTGCTGGTCGATATGGATCTGTCCTTCGGCACAGCGGGGCTGGATTTCAATCAGGACCCTGCACAGACCCTGGGCGATGCACTGACCGATCCGGAGCGGCTGGATGATGCCTTGCTGGACCGCCTTCTGGTGCGCTGCACCGAGCGGCTATCCCTGTTTTCGGCTCCGGCGACCCTGGACAAGGACTGGGATTTTGGTCCCGAAGCCTATGAAATCGTGCTCGACAAGGTGCGCCGTCAGGCTCCGTTTATCACGCTGGATCTGCCCCACACATGGTCTCCCTGGGTGAAGCACACCATCCTGGCGGCTGATCAGGTCGTGGTCACGGTGACGCCTGAGCTTGCCTCGCTGCGCAATGCCAAGAATCTGTTCGACCTCATTCATGCG
Organism: Rhodobacterales bacterium CG15_BIG_FIL_POST_REV_8_21_14_020_59_13; assembly: GCA_002783385.1. Lineage (GTDB taxonomy): Bacteria > Pseudomonadota > Alphaproteobacteria > Caulobacterales > Maricaulaceae > Hyphobacterium. The sequence goes on from PFFX01000141.1 coordinate 20,352, forward strand.
TCGCGCCCGAATGACGAACCGCCAAAAGTGGTGGTGAATATGGCCGGCATCGCGAAGCGCCCGGAAATCCCGGTCAAGGATTTTGCCGAGGCTCTGGGCGTCCAGCCGGCACTGGTTCTGCCGTTCGAGCCGCACCTTTTCGGGAAGGCGGCCAATGACGGACAGATGATTGCCGAGGTCGATCCGAAATCCAAAGCTGCGGAAGGCTTTTCGCATCTTGCTTCCACGCTGTCCGGCCGTGTGGCGGTTCCTCAAAAGAAAGGCCTTTTCGGAGGCCTGTTTGGAAAGTGATCTGAGCCATGTTCGGTAAGCGCGACGCTACAGCGCAAAGACCTGAACCGAAGCTGGCGCCCGCGCCAGCTTCCGCTACGCCTGCCCACCGGCCGGCGGCGCGCACCGAGGCTCCGGCTGCGTCCCCACCGGCGGCCAAGCCTGCGGCGCCCATCGGTCCCAAACCGGCCCCGAAAGTCAAACCCGTTGCGACGACGGCGGATACAAAGCGTACCGACGAATATTACGCCATCAAAACCACGATCTTCAATGCGCTGATCGACACGATCGACCTGGGCGCGCTGGCACAGCTGGATAATGAAACGGCGGCGGAGGAAATCCGCGACATCGTCACCGAGATCATCTCGATCAAGAATGTTGCGATGTCGATTGCCGAGCAGGAACGCCTGCTTCAGGACATCTGTAATGACGTGCTCGGCTACGGGCCGCTGGAGCCCTTGCTGGAGCGCGATGATATCGCCGACATTATGGTCAATGGCGCGGGCGATGTGTTTATCGAAGTCGCGGGGCGCGTCGAGAAAACCAATATCCGTTTCCGTGACAATGGCCAGTTGATGAATATCTGTCAGCGCATCGTCAGCCAGGTTGGCCGCCGCGTGGACGAATCCAGCCCGATCTGTGACGCCCGTCTGGCCGATGGCTCACGCGTGAACGTCATTGCGCCGCCGCTGGCGCTGGATGGCCCGACGCTCACCATCCGGAAGTTCAAGAAAGACAAGCTGCGCATGCAGGATCTGGTCGATTTTGGCTCGATCACGCAGGAAGGGGCCAAAGTCCTCTCCATCATCGGGACGTCGCGTTGTAATGTGCTGATCTCCGGCGGTACCGGCTCGGGTAAAACGACGCTTCTCAACTGCCTGACCGCTTTCATCAGCGAGGATGAACGCATCATCACCTGCGAAGACGCCGCGGAATTGCAATTGCAGCAACCGCATGTGGTGCGTCTGGAGACACGTCCGAAAAACCTTGAAGGCTCGGGCGAGGTGACGATGCGTGATCTGGTCAAGAACTGCCTGCGGATGCGCCCGGAACGGATTATCGTGGGTGAGGTTCGTGGCCCGGAAGCTTTCGACCTCCTGCAGGCCATGAATACCGGTCACGACGGCTCGATGGGCACGCTGCACGCCAACAGTCCGCGCGAAGGCCTGTCGCGGCTTGAATCGATGATTACGATGGGGGGCTACAGCCTGCCATCAAAAACCATCAGGGAAATGATTTCCGGCTCTATTGATGTCGTGATCCAGGCCTCGCGGATGCGCGATGGCTCGCGGAAAATCACCCACATCACCGAAGTGATGGGCATGGAAGGCGATGTCATCATCACCCAGGACCTGTTCGTCTACGAGATGGACGGTGAGGACGCCGAGGGCCGGATTTTTGGCAAGCACAAATCCACCGGCATTGCCCGGCCGCGTTTCTGGGACCGGGCCCGCTATTATGGTCTGGAGCGCGAGCTCGCGGCCGCGCTTGATGCGGCGGAGGATTAGGATATGCAAGGTCAGCTTCCCCTCCTGTTCGCTGCCATTGCCGCCTTCATCGCCGTTGGCGGTGTCGGCTGGGTTGTTGCCGGGGCGATGGGAGACGGCCAAAAATCCGCCCGCCGCAAGGCGGTTGTCGCCAGCAACGGGCCACGCAAATCGCGGACGCAACAGGCCGATCAGACCGTGCAGCGCCGCAAGCAGGTGCAGGATTCTCTCAAAGAGATCGAGGACAAGCAGAAGAGTGCGAAGAAAAAATCGCTGACGCTGAAATCCCGGATCGAACAGGCGGGTTACAGTTTCTCTCCGAAGACGTTCTGGATTGCCTCCGGTGTGCTGGGTGTTCTTGCTTTTCTCGGCGCAATTGTGACCGGGCAAAACCTGTTGATCGCCACGGGGCTGTCCATCGCAGCCGGTCTGGGCCTGCCGCGCTGGTATCTGGGAATGCGCCGCTCCGGACGGCAGAAGAAGTTCACTGGCGAGTTCGCCAATGCGCTCGACATTATCGTGCGTGGTATCAAGTCGGGCTTGCCGCTCAATGAGTGTATCAAGGTGATTGCGCGCGAATCTGCCGAACCGGTAGCCTCGGAATTCACCAAACTGGTCGAGGCACAGGCGGTTGGCGTTTCGCTGGAGGATGCGATCAAGAAAATGGTGCAGCGCATGCCGCTACCCGAGCTCAATTTTTTCGCTACGGTTCTGACCATCCAGGCTAAAACCGGAGGCAATCTGTCAGAAGCGCTGGGCAATCTGTCGGCGGTGTTGCGGGCCCGGAAAATGATGCGCGAGAAAATCAGCGCGCTGTCCTCGGAAGCCAAGGCCTCGTCCATGATCATTGGCGCATTGCCGCCGGGCGTGCTGGCCATCGTCTATTTCACAACACCCTCCTACATGACCGCCATGTTTGTCGAACCCAAAGGCCAGCTGATGCTGCTGGGTGGCGGTATCTGGATGGGGCTCGGCATCCTGATGATGCGCGGCATGATCAACTTTAAGCACTAGGGGGTGGTGATGAGCTTTTCCGACATCGCTGACCTGGTGACCAACCCGCAATTTTTGTGGTCGGTGATTGCCGCAATTGCGGTGTTTGCCACCGTGGTGACGCTAACCTCGCCGATGATGGGGCAGAACAAGCTGGATAAGCGGATCAAAGGTGTCCAGAACCGCAAGGAAGAGCTGCGCCGGAAATCCCGTGAGGCAATGGAAGCCGCGCATGCATCAAAATTGCGCGGCAAGGAAAACAAGGGCGTCGCCAGGACGATAGTTGAAAGTCTCAATCTTCAGAAAGTGTTTGAAGACCCCGATCTGAAAGACAAGCTTACACAGGCCGGTTTCCGCGGCAACGGGCCGGTCATGACCTTCTACTTCTTCCGGCTGGCAGCTCCGATCCTACTCTTTGGCGGAGCGGCGCTCTATGTCTTCATCGTCAATGATTTCGGCCTGCCGGTCATCACCCGATGGAGTTTGGCCGCAGGCATTGGCATTTCCGGATATTATGCGCCGAACCTCTATCTCAGCAATGCTGCGGCAAAGCGCCAGCAATCCATTATGCAGGCGTTTCCAGACGGGCTGGATTTGTTGCTGATCTGCGTCGAGGCGGGCATGTCGATTGAAGCGGCCTTCCAGAAAGTGTCCGGCGAAGTTGGCGCACAATCCATAGAACTGGCCGAGGAATTGTCGCTGACCACAGCTGAGCTTTCCTATCTGCAGGACCGGCGTATGGCGTATGAAAACCTTGCCAAGCGGACCAATCATCCGGGTGTCAAATCTGTGGCCACGGCCCTCATACAGGCGGAACGCTATGGTACGCCACTGGGTCAGGCCTTGCGGGTGATGGCGAAAGAAAACCGCGATATGCGCCTGGCCAATGCCGAAAAAAAAGCGGCGGCGCTGCCGGCCAAGCTGACGGTTCCGATGATCGTCTTCTTCCTGCCGGTGCTTTTTGTGGTCATTCTCGGCCCCGCCATCATGCGCTATCAGGTGATGTAGATTTCGCTTTTCTGGCGTTCAGGCTCGCCAAGATCAAACGGCATGCTAGAAACACTTCATGCTAGGCCGCAGAAAAAGCGAAGAACGGGCCCAATCCAATGTGATTGCCAGCCGCGCCAGTGAAGCCGCGCTCAAGGCGCTTGGCTCCGGTGATGTGGCGCGTGCCCGTGACGAGCTGACAGCGGTTCCCAAACGCGTCGAGTTTGCTGAAACCGGCTGGAAGGTTGCGCTGGTGCTGGCATTGACGGAATTGTCGGCTGGCAAGCGCAAGACTGGCCTCAATCAGCTGATCAAGGTGTTTGAACGCCTCGACGACACCAGCCTGTCCCGGGACGATAAAGGTTATCTGCGCCTTTTTGCGCTCTATCGCGCCATTGAAAACACGCGCGATGGGCGGCCACCGTCGGCTTTAAGGGATCATGCCGAGAATTTCCGCTTTGATACCACGCTGGTCGATCCTGCACTGAAAGCGCTGTTTCCGCTCAAGCGCGTGGAAGTAAAACCGGATGATGTTCCGCCACCACCGTTTCCGGCGGGTATGGGGTCGACCGAAGTCTGATCCGGATTATCGTGCGCCGCTGTCGTCGCGGATCGCATCCCAGCGGCGGCCAGTAGTCAGCATGGCGCGGACATAGGCCATGTTGGCTTCTGCCGTTTGCGGGCTGACATCGATGCGGGCCATGGCTTCGGCCTCTTCGAACCGGCCCTGCAAGGCGATCACCAGCGCCAGATTCTGGCGAACGGTGGCCGTTGCGGTTGGGTGCGCCATGGCTTCGCGCAGCAGGCTTTCGGCGCGGCCCGCCTCGCCATCAAAGGCATAGGACAGGGCCAGATTGGACAGGATTGAGGGGTCACCCGGGGCGAGTTGCAGGGCTTCGGTATATTTCTGCCGAGATTGCTGGCGCAAGCCCGCCTGCTCGTAAGCAACGCCAAGAATATTCAACACCTGCCAGTTGCCAGGGCGGGCGCTGTTCACACGGGTAAGGGATTCAATCGCTGCTGCGCCGCGGCCCGTTTCGGTCAGGGCGGTGCCATAGGCGAGCTGAAGGTCAACATCCTGCGGGAAAAGCGCCATAGCCTGCCGCGCCACGGTGGCGGCGCGCTGGGTCTGGCCCAGTCTGCGCAAGACGCGGGAGAGTTCGACGGCGGCTTCGCGGTCACCGGGATTGAGTTCATGGGCTTCGGCCCAGAACGCCGCCTGGGTGAGCAGGTCCTGACTGCGGACAGCCTGCCGTTCAGCAGCGCTGGCCGGTACAATGGAGGCGCGCTGGGTGAGATCGTCGGCCAGAGCCTGTTCCTGATCGGTGCGTGCGGTGGCGCAGGCCGTCAGCATGGCGATGGATGCCATCAGGGTGAATTTCGTCAGGGTCCGCATGGGCGAAGTCCTTTACCGCCAGAATCAGGGGATTAGTCTTCGCTGCGCCGGTCAAGATTGCGTTAATCTGTTCTGGCGGTTTGTTGACACCTAGACATTTTCCGGAGTTCTGCCCGTGACTGATATATTCCCGACTGACACTTCTTCAGCCCGCCGCCTTCTGGTGGTCGCGGCGAGTCTGGCCGGGGATTTACCGCCACCCCTGAATGAAGCCGGCCGCGCCATCGCCAAGGCGAACAGCTTCAAAGGCGAAGCCGGCCAAGTCGTTCTTATGCCTGAAGGGGCAGGCGTGGACGCGATCATCGGGCTGGGAAATTCGGCGGATGCTTTTGCGCTCGGGGATGCGGCCAAGCAACTGCCCGAGGGCGACTGGTTGCTGGAAGGGGAACTCGGGGAGATTGATCCGACCCTGGCGATGGTGGCCTTTGGCGCGGGGGCCTATCAGTTTAGCCGCTATAAAAAGCCCAGCCGCGCGGCGGCCCGCCTGGCACCTGTTGACGGCGCCGATGCGGCGGAAGCGGAGCGCATTGTCCGTTCCATCTGGCTGGCGCGCGATCTCGTTAATACGCCAGCCGGCGATATGGATCCGGACGGGTTGCAGGCGGCGGCCGAAATGCTGGCCCGTGACTATGACGCTGAAGTCCGCACCACAATCGGTGATGACCTTCTGAAAGAGGGCTATGGCATGTTGCATGCCGTGGGCCGCGCTGCCCATAGCGCGCCGCGCCTGATTGAGCTGGAGTGGGGAAATCCGGACCATCCGCGCCTTGCCATCATCGGCAAGGGCGTCACGTTTGATTCCGGTGGTCTGGACATCAAACCGGCGTCCGGCATGCGGATCATGAAAAAGGATATGGGCGGAGCGGCCAATGCGATGGCGCTGGCCCGTCTGATCATGGATGCCGGACTGCCGGTACGCCTGCACCTGCTGGTGGCGGCTGCTGAAAATGCGATCAGCGCCGGGGCTTTCCGGCCGGGCGATATTCTTGCCTCGCGTCTCGGGCTGACGGTTGAAATCGACAATACCGACGCTGAAGGGCGGTTGGTACTGGGTGATGCTCTGGCCCGCGCGGTCGAGGATGCGCCGGATCTGATCCTCGATTTTGCGACATTGACCGGCGCGGCGCGGGTGGCGCTGGGACCGGAGCTGGCTCCTTATTACACAGATGACGAAAAGCTGGCCGATGCCCTGAATGCGGGCGCTGCAAAAGTCGCCGACCCGCTATGGCGGATGCCCTTGTGGGATGGCTATGACAGCCAACTTGATGGCACGATTTCCGATCTCAAAAACACCGGCGATGGTCCGCTTGCCGGGTCGATCACGGCGGCGCTTTTCCTGCGCCGGTTTACTGGTGGCCGCCGCTGGTGCCATTTTGATATTTTCGCGTGGAATCCCAAAGACCGGCCCGGCCGACCGGCCGGCGGTGAAATGCTGGGCTCCCGCGCGGCCTGGGAAGCGCTGAAAACGCTGTACGGGAAATAGATGACGCATCCGAGGCTGCTTCCTGCCCGGCCCGATCTGGCTGCGGCCTATCTGAAGGGGCAGGTCGAGGCTGAACGCTATGTAGAGCCTGTCGATATGCAGGTCACGGCAGGGGTTGCCGCGATCCGCCGGGAGGCGCGCGATGACGGGCCGATGGATACGCAGGCGCTGTCCGGGGAAGTCTTCGCCGTGCTCGACGAGGTTGATGGCTGGGCGTGGGGGTTTTCGCGCCATGACGGTTATGTCGGTTACGTTGACATGGCGGCGCTGTCAGTACCGGTCCGCCCGGTAACGCACCGGGTTTCGGCCCTGCGCACCTATCTGTTCTCACAGCCCGATCTGAAATCGGCTCCGCACTTTTTGCTGTCGATGAATTCGAAGATCTTGGCGGGCGAAAAACGCGGCCGGTATGTCGATGCTGGCGGTCGCGGCTGGGTGTTCGAGGGACATCTGGTTCCTATCGACCATGCTGAACCGGATTATGTGACGGTAGCGGAGCGCTTTGTGGGCACACCCTATCTGTGGGGCGGCAAGGAAAGCCTGGGCCTTGATTGTTCCGGGCTGGTGGCGACCTCTCTGGAAGCCGCCGGCATTCCGGTTCTTCGAGACACTGACATGCAGGAAAGCGAGTTGGCGGAACGATTTGCGGTGATCCCGCCTGAGGCACCCCGTCAGAGGGGAGACATTGTCTTCTGGACCGGTCATGTCGGCATCATGGTGGATGACAAACGTATCCTCCACGCTAATGCGCATTTCCTGAAAACGGTGATCGAGCCGGTGTCAGAAACGGAAAAGCGAGCCGTCAGCAACGGCTCGCCTGTCACATCCGTTGTCCGTTTAAAGGCTTAATTGCCGCCGTCCCCGGGGGCTGCTTCCGGCATTTCGCCTTCACCTGCCTGATCACCGATCATGGCGTCGCCGGATTCTTCCAGCGCCTCCATCTGATCCTCACCACCTGCAGCAGTTTCAGTCAATTCGCCTTCAACTTCTTCCTCTTCGCTCTCCACCGGAGCGGGTGCCGGGAAAGCCACAGGATTGTCAGACAGGGTTTGCAGATAGGCGAGCAGATCGGCGCGATCCTCGTCATTGCGGATACCGGCAAACGACATCGCCGTGCCGTCGAGCCAGCCGCGCGGATTGGCGATGAAATGATCGAGCTTTTCGTAGGTCCAGTTACCTTCGAGGCCCGCCATTGCCGCAGAGTATGAAAATCCGTCGTAAGAGCCGATATCCCGGCCCACAGCATTCCAGAGATTCGGGCCTTGCAGATTGCCGGCACCCGGCGCGGCATTGTGACAGGACACACAGCGGCGGAAGGTGCGTTCGCCCGAAGACGCATTCGCGCTGGCCAGAAGCGTGCCAAGATCAACGACGTCCTCCTCGACCGGAGCAGCGCCCCCGGTGCCGCCCATAACTGCTGCAAGATCAATCGGATAGGAAAGTGTGGCTTGACCTTCTCCACCCTCCTCTTCAGGGAAAACAATGTCCCCGACCACACCGATTACCATCACCATCAAAACAAGGCCGATGACGACGGCGGCTACTTTGTTCCAGAAAAGATCGCCCATGCTGGTCCCCAGAAAAGTCTGAATAATTTCGCGGTGTTTGCCACGCGTCATGCGGGCAATCAACCAGTTGATGTTGCCAGTCACTTACCGGGCGGAGGCCACTTCGTCCAGTGGCGCATCGTCGCGGGCAACAGGATCGGCCAGCTGGTTGGCGCCACGCCATGATTCAGCCAATATTTAATCTATATTCATATCAACAAAAATTGATGTGCAGACCTTGCAGAACCAGATATGCAGGTACATCTCATTGCCAACAATCGGTGACCGATTGTATTAAATACCGATGTCTTCCCACGAAAGGACTTAAAAATGTTGCGTACACTTATCTCTGCCTCTGCCATCGCGCTCGCTGCGGCTTCAGCATCTTTCGCCGATGACAGTGATTTCACTTGGGGCGTTGGATATTCAGCCATTGAAATCAGCGATGCCGGTCAGTCCGCAGATGTCGGCGCGGTCACCTTCCGCGGCGGTTATGAATTCACCCGTCATTTCGGATTTGAAGGCCAGCTCGATATCGGCGTCAGCGATGACACCATCATCATTGCGGCCACACCGGTTGATGTTGAACTGAATTATGCGGCCAGCCTGTTTGGTATAGCGCGCGCGCCGGTTTCGGAAAACATCAATCTTTTCATCCGCGGCGGTTATACTGCCGCTGACTTTGATGCTTCTGCTGCGGGGGTTACGGTTACCAGCGATACGGATGGCTGGGCCTATGGCGTTGGCGGCGAAGTGTTCTTCGACGCCCGCAACGGTTTCCGTGCCGAATACACGCATCACGACTTTGATTCGTCTGATGCGGACGTCTGGGGCCTCACCTATGTCCGCCGTTTTGGCGCCAACCGTTAATCCGGCCATTTCACCGATATAACGGTATTCAGGACGGCCGCGCTGAAACCAGCGCGGCCGTTTTCTTATGATCAGTCCCGCGCAGCCCAGACTTCGAGTAGCCGCCGTGCAATCGCGATTTTTGGGGGAAGATCGATGTCCGGATGATCGCCTGAAATCATGCCGCGAATTTCATCCTTTGAAAACCAGCGCGCGTCCTCCAGCTCATGAGCGTCGATCGTAATACCGACTGATACCGCTTCGATGATCAGGCCAATCATCAGCGAAGAGGCAAAGGGCCAAGGCTGATTGTCGATGATTTCGGCGGTTGAGGTATCGGTCCTGATCCCGGCCTCTTCCCAGATTTCGCGCGCGCAAGCGGCGGCAATGGTCTCGCCCGGTTCCATGAAACCGGCCAGTGCGGACCACATGCGCGGCGGCCAGGGCTTTTGGCGGCCCAGAAGGCACCAGTCATCTTTTATGACAAGCATGATGACGACCGGGTCGATGCGGGGGAAATGCTCAGTCGCGCAGGAGCGGCAGATCCGTTTGCGGCCCGCTTCGATCTGAATAGTTTCAGTGCCGCAATTGGAGCAAAAGCGATGTTTGCGCCGCCATTCGATCAGCGCGCGCGCCTGCGCAAGAATGCCGGTCTCTTCGATGGCCAATTGCATGGCAGCCGCGCGGGTGCCGGTGATCTCCACTCCGCCGGGCAGTTCAACGCCTGGATCAAGATCTAGGGCATAGAGCGGATTTCCGTCCTCCAGACCCAGAAGAATGGGAGCCGCAGCCTGAGCAAAAGCGGCGGTTTCGGAGAAAGGCAGCCTAAGCAGCGCCCGGCCTTCGATCACCGGATCGCCCTTCAGGAACAAGACTGCCCGGGCATTGTTATGCTTCTCAAGCGCCGTTAGCACCCGCTCGTCGCGGCGAATGTCTTCGGCGCGATCCAGCGGTGACAGACAGAATGCCAGTGGCGGCAACTGGGTCATGGATGACTTCCCGTTCGCGAACGCCGTCTGTATGTGGCAGAGCAGACGCCGGGTAAACTGTTGAACCGTATCCGGTGCAGCAAAGGACAAGAAGCATGGCCGGCCAGCGTCTCCATCTGATCCATAATTCATCATCCGGCGCATTCATGCGCGGACTGGAACTGGGTGAGCTTCGCGAAAAGCTGGAAGCTGCCGGCTGGAAAATCACCAGCGAGACCGATCTGGAAGGGGATGATCTGCCGGATCCCGCCGGCCTGGCGGGGCGTGCCGATGCGCTTGCCATTGCAGGCGGCGACGGATCCATCAAGGCGGTCCTGAATGCCCTGGCGGGGCAAGAGGGTGCGCCGCCCGTATTGATCCTGCCCTGCGGTACAGCCAATCTGCTGGCCCGGCATATTCACGAAACTCCCGTTCTCGATACGATTATCGAACGCTCGGCTTCCGCGGCGGTCCGGCTCTTGCTATTGGGCGAATCCAACGGACACGTCTTTGCGGTGGCCGCCGCCGTGGGTGTATCACCGGCGCTTGTAAAATTCCGCGAGGACATCAGGAAACTTGGCTTCTGGGGCCGCACCCAGCGGTCTCTTGCTTCTCTCAAAGTGGGGTTGCGGTCGATGTATCGGCAGCCCTTCCTGGCCGATATTGATGGCGAGCCCGCGCCGCGCCGGGCGACCGCGATTTATGTCACCTGTCCTGATTCCCCCGTGACCGAAGGCCAGTTTCTGGTATTCGGCGGTCGCATGCGGAATGTCGCCGATCTTCTGAGCGGGCTGGCCATGGCGGCGCTGCCGGTTGTGGACCAGTCCGGTCGGAGCTGGACAGTCGAAACGCGGCGGCTGCAAATCCGGTCCATGCGGCCCCTGCCGGTCATTCTGGATGGCGAGCCGCTCACGCTGGAAAGCCCGTTAACCCTTGAATTCGGCCGGAAGTGTGTTGAGGTCATCGTGACATGACACGGATTGCTCATATAGCCGACCTGCATTTCGGAGATGAAGATCCGGAGCTGGTGGCAGACTTTCTCGCCCGTTTGCCGGACGCGGGAGTGGATGTGGTGGTCATTGCCGGAGATCTGACCCAGACCGGATCGCGCCGGGAATTCGCGCTCGCAGCGGAGTTTCTGGCCGCGATGGATCAGCCTGTGGTACTCACACCGGGTAATCATGATACGCCGCTTCTGAATATTGCCTCACGGCTGACCCGGCCCTGGAGGCGCTTGCAGAAGGCAATGGCGGCGCATGCCGCGCCCAGCTATGCCGATGAACAGATTCAAATCGAGAGCTTCAATTCGGCGCGCGGTGTGCAAATGCGGCTCGACTGGTCACTGGGTGTGATTTCCCAACGCAGGCTGGAGGCGCCGATGAAAGCGCTCGCGGACAGTCTGGCCGGAACAAAAATACTGACAGCGCATCACCCGATCCTGTCACCGCTCGATAACAAAGGCCGCGCCCGGACCCACCGTGCCCCGCGGTTCGCCCGGCAGATTGCCGAGACGGCTGATCTCATTCTCACCGGCCATCTGCATCAGCATTTTGCCTGTCCGGTTGAAGCAGAAGGACGGACGAGTTGGTTTGTCGGTGTTTCCACAGCTTTTTCGTCGCGCACACGTGAGGATGCGCCCGGCTTCAATCTGATTGATGTCGCTGACACCCATTTTGAACTCCATCGCTTCGATGCCATTCAACAAAGCGTGCAGAGGGTTTTCGAGCAGACCAGCGAGATGCGCTTGGAGCGCAGCTAGCGGCATCTGCCGCGGCAAGATGCCCGTAGGAGGAATGGCCTGAACTGTCGTATAATCATAGAATGAGACCTTTTTTGTGCCTTCTGTTCCTGTTGGTGCCGGCGACGGTCTGGGCGCAATCGCCTGCCTTTACCGGACCGGATAGGTCCGGGGCGCTGGATAGCCTTTTGTCTGTCCTTGCGGACGCGGATCGCCATGGTCTGCGGCCCGAAGACTATCACTTTGAAGCGCTGGCAGAAGCCGATCAGGTCATGGATTCGGCGGAAATTGACCGTATCGCGGAAAACTCTTTCCGAAATTTTGCCGGGGATTTGCTGACCGGACGGATCGACCCGCTATCGGTTGAACGAAACTGGCCGTTTGCACCCAGGAGCGGGGATATAGATGCATCCTTGGCGCGGGCGCTGGAAAGCGGAGATGTGGCGGGAGAGCTGGCTGGCTTTGAACCACAAACACCCGCCTATCAGGCATTGATCCGGGAACGTTTGTTCTGGCTGAAGCAGGCAGAAGACGTCTGGCCGCCGGTCACAACGGCGCGGCATCACATGGAGCCGGGTGATAGCGGACCGGACGTCCGGGCCCTGCGCGCCCGTCTCGTACAGCTGGGGCGGTTGCGGCCGTTTTCGCCGGCCGTCCCCGTTGATTCCATTGCCTTTGATTTCATGCCGGCCGCGATGCCGCCGGAAT
>PFFX01000077.1 GCA_002783385.1 Rhodobacterales bacterium CG15_BIG_FIL_POST_REV_8_21_14_020_59_13
GATGTGCTGAGCGGTGATTTTGCGGTGAGGCTGCCATGAGGTCTTTGCTGAATTTTCTGGGCGCGGCCTGGGCCGAGCGCAGCGCCCGCGAGCAGATCCTTTTGGGGTCGCTGTCGCTGGTGATTGGCTTTCTGGCGCTCTGGTATCTTGTAGCTGCACCGCTGGTCGAGTTCCGCAACACGTCGCGCGCTGCCTATACCGATTCAGTCGAGCGCTATCGCGAACTGAGTGTTGGCATTGCGCGCTATCAGGCACTGCTGAGTGAGGAGGGCAGACGCGCGTCCGCTGATAACCGCCCATTGCGGACCATTGTTTCAGAGCGAGCCGCCGCGATGGAACTGCCACTTTCGCGCATGGTGCCGGATGAGGCGGGACGCCTGAATGTCTGGACCGGGAATGCCGATGCCGAGCGGGTGATGAACTGGCTGGCCGATCTGGAGCAGCGCCATGCGATTGTCGCCATCCGCGCCAATATCGACCGTGAGGGCGATGGCCGGGCGCGGGCGCAAATCGTGCTGGAACGGAGCGGCGGATGATGTCCTGGCGATGGATGCTGTTTGCGGGTGCTCTGGCGGTTCTGGTCTTTGCCATCGCGCTGATGCCGCTGGCCTTTGTTCACAGCCTGGCGGGATCTCCGCTGGGCGTTCAGGCCAGCGCCTATGGCCGGGTTTGGAATGGCCGCCTCTATACAGGAGCGCTGGGTCCGGCGCGCTTCGAGCGCGTGGATGTGGCCCTCAGGCCCGCCTCGCTACTGACCGGGCAGGCGGTATTTGACTGGCAGCTATCCGATGGGCGCGCGCGCGGCGCGGGGGTGGCTTTTGCCGGACTGAATGAGGCAGGGCTGCGCGATGCGCGCCTGTCCGGCACTTTCCGCGTTCTGGGACTGCCCTTACCCGGTGTGGGTGTGGAGGACACGCTGTCACTGGATATTGGTGAACTTGCCGTCAGTGAAGCGGGCTGTTTGCGGGCCGAGGGTGACATCCGCACCTCTGCGCTAATCGGCATCGCCGCGCGCTACGATGTGAATGCCCCGCTCCTGCAAGGATCGCTCTCGTGTGAGGGCGGGGTGCTGTTTGCCGACCTGTCCGGTGAGAGCCCGGATATGGACATCCGTCTGACGGTTTCGGTCACCCCCTCCGGTCTCTATCGCTGGTCGGCTGAAGCGGTGCTGATTGACGCCTCCCTGACGCCGGTCTTCTCTGCCGCCGGGTTCACTCAGGACGGGACCGTCTGGCGGCATCGCGGAGAAGGGCAATTGGCATGAGCAAGCTCGCATCAATCCGACTTGCTGGGCTCGTATGTCTTCTGCTTCTGCCAGCCACGACGATGGCGCAGGACGCCGCACCGGGATTGCCGCCGCAGGATTTGCAGGGCGGTGAATGCGGCGCGTTTTTCTGGGACCGGGCCGAGCCCAACCCCTTGCGCCTGTTCGAGAATGAGAGCCGCGGGCAAGCACGCTTCTGGCAGGAGGGTGAAGTCCTGGAGCTGGGAACAGCGCCGCGAACAGGCCCCTATGCGGCCGGACAACGCCTGTCGCGGGCCTACCGGCTGCCGTCAAACGAGATCATCTCGATCGAAGGCGAGATCACCGCCGTGAGAGAGGGCGAAGCCGTGATCGGCCGCGCGCTTTTGCGGCGGACTTTGACGGGTGGTGCCGAAGAAGTTTCTCCGCTAATGGGGCTGATAAGTTGCCGCGAAACTGCTGACAGGTGAGGGATTTTCACAAAAATGTCACGCAAGACCGGCAAGGGAAAATGGATCGCAAACAGGGGCTTTGCCTTCATGTCTGAAACGGCACCGGCACTTCTGGCCGAAAACATCAGTGTGACCTTCGGCACAACGCAAGCTCTCAAAGGCGTCTCGTTAACCGTTGAAAAGGGCGAGATGGTGGCCTTGATCGGGCCGTCCGGCTCCGGCAAGTCGACGCTTCTGCGGGTTGGTTCCGGCTTGCAGCTGGCGGATTCCTCATCCGGTCCGACGCGCCTGTTTGGTGACCGCGTCCAGGAAGCGGGCAGGTTGTCTCGCGGTGTCCGCCGGGCGCGATCCCAAGTCGGTTTCATTTTCCAGCAATTCAACCTGGTCAAGCGCATCAGCCTTTATTCAAATGTGCTGCTCGGCGCGCTGGGGCGCATGCCGCAGTGGAAAGGTGTGCTGGGACGCTTTTCGTCCGCTGACCGCAAGAAGGCGATGGATTCACTCGAACGCGTGGGCATCGTTGAATATGCCGGTAACCGCGCCGCCAACCTGTCCGGCGGCCAGCAGCAGCGCGGTGCGATTGCCCGTGCCATGGTGCAGGGCGCGAAAGCGATTTTCGCTGATGAGCCTATCGCCTCGCTCGATCCGGTATCGGCGCGGAATGTCATGCGGCTTCTGGCTGCGCTGAATGAGGAGGACGGCATCACCGTTGTCGTCACGCTGCATCAGGTTGACTACGCCCTGAAATATTGCCGCCGTGCGGTGGCGCTGAAGGCCGGTGAAATCATTTATGACGGCCCGACACGCGGGCTGACGCGGGAATGGCTGATCGAGATTTATGGCGATGAATATATCGATGTCCTGGATGAAGAAGGGGAGCTGGCATGATCCTTCGCTCTCTGGCCCGCCTTCTCGCCGGTCTTGCTGTCCTCGGCCTCGCGGCCAGTGCCTCGGCCCAAGGCCAGGGCGATAGATTGGTCTTTGGTGTTGTTGCGACCGAACAGTCGGAGAATGTACTCGCGCTGTGGGAGCCGTTTGTCGAGGATATGACCCGGGATACGGGTTATGAGATCGAGCTGCGCTCGGCCGGAGACTATACCGGCGTCGTGGAAGCCATGCGTGCCAATCAGGTGCAGCTCGCGTGGCTGACCAACCGGTCCGGCCTTGAAGCGGCGCGCCGCGCCAATGCCGAGGTTTTTGCGAAATTCATCTATCCGGACGGGCAGCTCGGCTATCGCTCGATCATCATCGTGCCCGCCAACAGTTCTCTGAAAAGCCTTGATGATCTGCTCGTGTGCGATGGAAGTGTTGATTTTGGCTTTGGCGATCCGCTCTCCACATCCGGCACGCTGGTGCCGAACGCCTATATTTTTTCGCCGCGCGGGATTGATCCGCAAAACTGCTTTAATCAGGTCACCCGCGCCAGCCATGAAGCCAATCTGTTGACGGTGGCGAATGAACAGCTGGATGCAGCGACCAATAATACGACGAATATTGAACGCCTGTCCCGAACCCGTCCGCAGGTTCTCGAAAACATCCGGATTATCTGGCGCTCACCCTTGATCCAGACCGATCCGATCATGTGGCGGACAGATCTGTCTGCCGAAGCGAGGGGACGTATCCAGGAGTTTTTCCTGACCTATGGCTGGCGCGGTGATGCAGAGCAGCGGGCCCGCGAGCAGGCTGTTCTGCGCGAGCTTGAAATGGGCGGCTTTTTACCGGCCACGAATGACCACTTCCTGCCGATCCGGCGGCTTGAGCTGATTGATCAACGCGCCGGTGTGCTGGCGGACATTGCGAGGCTGCAGGCCGATACAGAAATGAATGATGTGCTCCGCGATGAGGAGTTGGCGGCACGCGGCGAACGCTTGGCGGAGATCGAGGCCGATCTGGCAGTCGTCGCGCTTCAGGAGCGTGCTATTGCGACGCAGGAAGTCTCGCTGGCGATTGAATCGGCGCGCGCCGCCATGCTGGCTAATCCAGAAGGCAATCAGGATAGGGTCAGCGATCTGGTCGACACCTTCCTGCAGGATCAGGGCGTGACGCCCCCACAATCTGTCGAGCTCATGAGCCGGCGAGGTACGGACGGCGATCAAACCCTGCGCCGGGCCTTTATCGGTCTGCTGACCGGCCTCATGGTCTTTGGTCTTGTGCTGTTTGTCAGCCGACCGCCGAAACACGCTCCGGCGCGGCTTTTTACCGACCGGCTGATTGATGCTGTCATCTGGGGCGGGTTTTTCGGATTGCTGATCTGGAGTTTCTGGCCCGCCGAAGTCTTCAAATTCCCGCTGCTTGGCGCGAATTCTGACCGTATGGGGGAATATCTGGCGGGCTTTGCGCGGCCGGACTTCACCGAATGGCGAACCTATGTGGAGCAAATCCTGGTCACCATCCAGATCGCGCTCTGGGGGACGTTCTTTGCTGTCATACTGGCCATCCCGCTCGGCCTTCTGGGGGCGTCAAACATTGCACCCTTCTGGATTAGGCGGCCGGTGCGGATCGTCATGGACGGTTTGCGGGCGATCAATGAGCTGGTGGTCGCGGCGGTTTTTGTAGCCGCCGTCGGTCTTGGCCCGTTTGCCGGTGTGTTGGCGCTCGCCTTCCATACCGCCGGCGTTCTCGGCAAGCTCTTCTCCGAGGCGGTGGAATCCATTGATGAAGGCCCGGTTGAAGGGGTTCGCGCAACCGGTGCCGGTCCGTTGAATGAGGTGACTTGGGCAGTGGTGCCGCAAGTCATCCCGCTCTGGGCCTCCTACGCGCTTTACCGGTTTGAATCGAACACGCGCTCGGCGACGATTCTCGGCCTTATCGGGGCGGGCGGTATCGGTCAGGTGCTGATCGAGAACATCCGGTCTTTCGAATACGGAAAGACGGCGGTTATCATCGGCATCATCATCATCGCCGTGACGCTGGTCGATATGCTGTCGCAAGTGCTGCGCAAGCGCCTGATGTAACCTTCTGCCTCGCTGGAAGCCCGATTTCCGGGCCGGTGCCCGCCGGTCCGGCACCTGGGGCTGTCACAAAAGCTTCGTATAACTGCCTAAAATCTGCAATGATACCTTCATAAATCGGCGGCGAATTTGTCGCTCTTCTGTCACTAATTTGTCATGTGGCGACGTCCGGTCTGAAGGATTGCCTCATGTTTCGCCTGTTTGCAGCCCTAGCGCTCCTGGCTTTTGCCAGTCCGGCTCTGGGGGAAGACGCCTTCACTATCGAGCTGCGCGGCCGCATTTTTGTAGATATCGCCAGTTTTGAAGAGGATTTCGCCACGCGGCAGGACAACGTTGATGATACGGCCTTTCGTGCCGCACGTCTCGGCGTTCAGGGTGGATGGGAAGATTTCAGCTTTGTTGCCGAGCTGGATTTTGGTGGTGAGAAAATCGCATTCAAGGATTTCCGCCTGCGCTGGAGTGGAGAGCAATTCCGCATCACAATTGGTAACCAGAAAACGCCGAACTCGATCGAGCAGCTCACCTCATCGACGGTGATCACGTTTCTGGAACGCGCACAGCCGGCCCAGGCTTTCCGCTATGACCGCCGGATCGGCGTACTGATTTCGCGCGGTGGAGGTAATTATTCGCTGGCGGCAGGCGTGTTTGGCGGCGCGATCGGTGACGACAGAAGAGATTTTGAAGTCTCCGATTCGACGGTGATCGCAGGGCGGGCCACATTCGCGCCCCTCAATGAAGCGGGCCGTGTCGTGCATCTGGGCATTCATGCGCGCCGGTATAATCGTGATGCTACGCCTGAGACGGTGCGCTTCCGGGCCCGGCCGGGTATCGGGTTGGCAGACCATTATGTCGATCAACGCACGACTGCGGACAGTTCGACCCTCATTGGCCTGGAAGCGCTCTATATCAATGGCCCCATCCATGTGATGGCGGAATGGGCTGCTGAAGATGCAGACGGCGCGGCGGATGCCACGGCTTGGGCGATTATGGGCGGTGTCATGCTGACCGGTGAAAGCCGCGTCTATCGGGCCTCGGATGGCGTGCTTCGTGGTCTTGTCCCGGCGCGGCCGTTCAGCGATGGCGGATGGGGAGCGCTGGAGGTGGTAGGCCGTGTGGATCAACTCGATACGGATAGCGCCGGGCGGCAAATGTCCTATTCTGCGGGTCTGAACTGGCAGATCGAGAGAAATGTCCGTATCATGGCAAATGTCATCATGGCGGATATTGACGGCCCGGCCCGCTTCGGCGAGGGCGATTTTCAGGGCTTCCAGATGCGCTTTCAGGTGAACTGGCCATAAAAAATTCACACAACGCCGCACGGCGGACAGTCTAAACAACCCTCAAATTCGATCCCACACAGACAAACGGGAATTCACACCATGAACAAGCTTCTTCTCTCCACGATCATAGGTACAGGGTTTCTGGCGCTTGCTGCATGTTCGGACTCCGGCAGCAGCACGTCCAGCACTGGCGGATCCTCTACGGCTGCCAGTGGCGGTGCCGGATCCGGCTCGCGCAATGTGTTGCGCATTGTCGGTTCATCGACCGTATTTCCGTTCACCACGGCGGTTGCTGAAAGCTTTGGCGCGCGCACCGATTTTCCGACCCCTGTGGTCGAATCGACCGGCACCGGTGGGGGTATGCAACTTTTCTGCTCCGGCGTCGGCATTGACCGGCCGGACCTTACGGGCGCCTCCCGCCGGATGACACAAAGCGAATACGAACTGTGCCAATCCAATGGTGTTCGTGACATTGTCGAACTGCAGATCGGCTTTGACGGTATCGTCATTGCCAATGTGTCGACCGGTCCGCAGCTGGATATTTCCCGCGGTCAGGTATGGCGTGCCCTTGCCGCGCAAGTACCGGCAGACGATTGCACCATGATCGCCAATCCGAATACCGCTTGGTCGGATATTGATGCGTCCTTGCCAAATCTGCGGATTGAAGTGTTTGGTCCGCCGCCCACCTCCGGCACACGCGATGCGTTTGTGGAATTGGGTCTGGAAGCTGGCGCCGCCGATGTTACCGCGGAAACCGGCTGCGAGATTTCCGATGTGGATGCAGCGCGTATCCGTGAAGACGGTGCCTGGATTGACAGCGGCGAGAATGACAATGCCATCGTGCAGACCTTGTTGAATACGCCGACAGCCTTTGGCGTTTTCGGGTACTCATTTCTGGCTCAGAACGGTGACCGCCTCCGGGGTGCCCGGGTCGATGGCGTGGCCCCGGAATTTGATGCCATCGCCAATGGCGACTATCCGATTTCGCGTTCCATGTTCGTCTATGCCAAGGTCCAGCATGTCGGTGTGGTGCCGGGCATCCAGGAATTCCTGCAGGAGTTTTCCTCGGATGAATCCTGGGGGGATTTCGGTTATCTGACCAATCGTGGCCTGATCCCGCTGCCGGAAGCCCGGCGTGTGGAAATGGTCGAGCGTATCAATTCGCTGGAGACCATGTCCGAGGCTCCGGAGGCGCATTAGGACCCACCCTTCGGTTTCAATTCACCCGTCCTACCGGACAGGCGTCAGCCTGATCAGGGATGACGGGGAATAAACTTACCTCATGATGAGGAGCCCGGTGAAAGCCGGGCCTCGAACCACGTACGATATGGAGGCCGCCTTCGAGGCTCCCCCGGCCTGAAGCCGGGCTCGCACCTCAGGATGAGGCGGAGTGGGAATTCCGCGTTTCCTTCCGGCTTGGCCGGAGGACCTGCGGGACCAATGTCTTCCTTCAGTCCTGACCCCCAGGGTCAGGACCTGTTAATTTGACTGAAATGGCGGCTGCGATGACAAGAGATGCGAGGAAAAGCGCGAAGCGCGGGGCCAGTCCCCCGGTCGAGGGCTTTGACACAGCAGGTCGATGTCAGCGTGGCCGTCCTTCGGACCGGGCGGATCTGCCCGGGCTACTGCGTCGCAACCCCTTGAAAGGCATTGGCCTTCCGGCGGGTTTGCTCCTTGTATCCGCACAAATCCGCTCCGGCCAT
>PFFX01000024.1 GCA_002783385.1 Rhodobacterales bacterium CG15_BIG_FIL_POST_REV_8_21_14_020_59_13
CCTCGCATCTCTTGTCATCGCAGCCGCCATTTCAGTCAAATTAACAGGTCCTGACCCTAGGTCCGCAAGCGGAAACGCTGGATTTTACCGGTCTGGGTTTTCGGCAACACGTCGGTAAAATGAATGACGCGCGGATATTTATAGGGCGCAATTGTCAGTTTGACGAAGTCCTGCAGCTCCTTCGCCATTTCCGCCCCCGCCAGAAGCGGCTGTTTCAGCACGACATGGGCCGCCACAATAGTGCCGCGCTCATCACACGCCTGCCCGACAACCGCGCACTCTGCCACGGCATCATGCATTAACAGCGCCTGCTCCACTTCCGGTCCGGCGATATTGTATCCGGAGGCCACAATCAGATCGTCTGCGCGGCTGACATACCAGAAATACCCGTCCGGATCGCGGCGATAGAGATCGCCGGTAATGTTCCAGCCATTCTTGACATAGGTTTTTTGACGGTCATCCGCGAGATAGAGACAGCCCGTTGGGCCGCGTACGGCCAGCTTGCCAATCTTGCCATCAGGAACGGCTTTCCCGTCTTCACCAATGACGCGGGCCTCGTATCCGGGAATGGCCTTTCCCGTGGCACCGGGACGGATATCGCGCCCGGTGGCGGAGATGAAGATGTGGATCATCTCTGTCGCACCAATGCCGTCAACGAGACCGATACCGGTTGCGTCATTCCATGCCCGCCAGGTCGCTTCCGGCAAATGCTCGCCCGCCGACACACCGCCGCGCAGGGAGGACAGATCATAGGCGTCTTTCAACGCAATCATCGCCCGGTATCCGGTCGGGGCGGTGAAGGTATGCGTCACACCAAAGCGCTGGATCGTTTCACACAAGGCCTCGAAACCGGGCTTCGGCGGCAGTGCGACAGGAAAGCCTGCCCGCGCCGGAAACACGACAAAAGCACCCAGCCCGAAGGTAAAGGCAAAGGGCGGCGTTCCGGCATAGATATCGCCCTCCTGCGGATCAAGCATCGCCCCGAATGTATCGGCCATGGCCAGCACGCTGCGGTGGAAATGCGCACACGCTTTGGGCTCGCCCGTTGTACCCGACGTAAAGGCCAACAGGGCAATGTCATCCGCCGCAGTATCACAGGCCTGGAAGGCATCACTCTTGCCAGCCATGAGTGACGCGACGTCTTCGCTCTCCCCCATCAGGGCTATCCGTTCAAGACCGCTGCCTTGGGCCATGGATTTTTCAACCGCCTCTTTCAGCGGTGCGGCGCACAGGGCGAGCCGGATCCTGGCCTTCTGGACGATTGTCGTGATTTCGGGCTCGCGCAGCAGCGGCATGGTCATGACCGCAATCCCGCCGGCCTTCAGGACGCCATACCAGGCCACCATCATATCAATAGCGTTCGGCCCGTGAATCAGCACCCGCTCACCGCTGACGAGGCCGAGATCATCGAGCAGAACATGTGCCAGCTGGTTGGCCTCGGCATTCAGTTCTGAATAGGTCAGCGTACGCTCAGCTGAATACACCGAGACCCGGTCACCCCAGCCCTTCGCGAGAGCGCCATCAAGTAACTCGGCGGCGGCATTCAGGCGTTTTGGATACTGAACAGAGGGAATATCAAACCGGAAATCCGGCCAGTCGGTTTCATCGGGCAGGCTGTCTCGCGCAAAACCATCCGCATAGCCTGATGGTGCCATCGGCATGGCATCTCTCCCCATTTGCCGCGCAGCTGTTTAGTCTCCTGTTGAGTCGCCACGCTGTGATTGCGGGTATTGTGCACGAGGACACCCCCATGACGGAAGCTTTTCTCTACACCGGCCTGAGAACGCCGATTGGTAAATATGCCGGAGCCTTGTCATCTGTCCGCACAGATGACCTCGCAGCCATCCCGATCCGCGCATTGACCGCGCGCCATCCGGACCTGCCGGAGGTCGTCGAGGAGCTCATCCTCGGCTGCGCCAATCAGGCCGGAGAAGACAACCGCAATGTCGCCCGCATGGCGGTCCTGCTGTCGGGATTGAGCGACACGGTGCCGGGCGTAACCGTCAACCGGCTCTGCGCCAGTGGCCTGGAAGCTGTTGCTCAAGCTACATTCCGTGTACGGAGTGGCGGGCTTTCATGCGTCATTGCGGGGGGCGTAGAAAGCATGTCGCGCGCGCCATTTGTACTTGGTAAAGCAGAGACAGGTTTCTCACGAACGCCAAAACTGGAAGACACGACAATCGGCTGGCGCTTTGTCAATCCGGAGATCGAGCGCCTTTATGGCGTCGACTCAATGGGAGAGACCGCCGAGAACCTGGCCGGAGAACATGGTATTTCCCGTGAAGATCAGGATGCCTTTGCTGCCCGGTCGCAACTCAAAGCCCATGCCGCGAAGGACAGTATCTCAACACAGATCACACCCGTCACCCTGCCGCAGCGCAAGGGTGATCCTGTTGTCATCACCGCGGATGAACATCCCCGACCGGACGCGACAGCGGAAAATCTCGCCATGCTTCCCGCCGCCTTCCGCAAGGGTGGCAGTGTGACCGCCGGGAACGCGTCGGGCGTAAATGACGGCGCCGCAGCGCTGATCATGGGGAATGAAAGCGCGGGTAAGAAACTCGGCCTCGATCCCATGGCGCGGATTGTCAGCTATGCAACCGCCGGTGTGCCGCCGCGCACCATGGGCATCGGCCCGGTCCCGGCAACAGAGAAGGCGCTCGCCCTGGCGGGCCTGACACAGAAAGACATGGATGTGATCGAGCTCAACGAGGCGTTCGCCGCGCAGGTCCTCGCTTGCACGCGACGTTGGAAAATCGCCGACGACGATCCGCGCTTGAACGCCTGGGGCGGGGCCATCGCGCTCGGCCATCCGCTAGGGATGAGCGGCGCAAGACTGGCACTATCCGCATCACATCGTCTTCATTCCGTAAACGGACGATATGCCCTTGTCACGCTTTGCGTGGGTGTTGGCCAAGGGGCCGCAATGGTGCTGGAGCGGGTTTGACCACTCTGTGTGCTTCGAGGCTTTCCTTGCGGAAAGCACATCAGCATGAGGTAGGTACGGTCTGGCGGTCAACACACCTCATCCTGAGGTGCGAGGATAGCGATCCTCGAAGGACGCGGTAGCCTATTCCATCACCGCCGTCGTCTCGATCTCGATCAGGGCGCGTGGTTCGACGAGCCCGGCGACGATCACAAACGCCATCGCCGGATAATGCTTCCCCATCAACGCTTTCCAGATCGCACCGAGGCGCGGCGCGGCCTCAAGATAGGCCTGCCGGTCGGTGATGTAGCCGGTCATGCGCACGACATGGTCCGGTCCCGCCCCGGCTTCGCGCAACACCGTCAGCGTGTTTTTCAATACCTGCTCGAACTGGTCGGCGAAATCATCCGAGACAATCGTCCCAGTCTCGTCCCAGCCGATTTGACCGGCAACGAAAACCTGCCGTCCCGTCGCCTCGATCCCGTTGGAATAGCCTTTCGGGCGCGGCCAGTGTTCCGGATTGAGCACTTTCATGAGGCTGCCTCCGACAGGATGTGGCGGGCAATGATCAGCTTTTGCACTTCCGACGCGCCTTCATAGATGCGCAGGGCGCGGATATCGCGATACAGGGCTTCCGGCACCGAGCCCTTGGTGACGCCCAGCCCGCCGAAAATCTGCACGGCCTTGTCAATTGTCGCTTGAGCCGTTTCGGTGGCAAAGTATTTCGACATCGCCGCTTCGCGGGAAATCCGGCTGACCCCTGAATCCTTCATCCACGCCCCGCGATAGATGAGCAGTGCGCTGGCATCGATATCAATCGCCATCTCCGCCAGTTGTGATTGCACGACCGGCATGTCGGCCAGCGTGGCACCAAACAGCTCCCGCGATTGCGCCCGTGATCGCGCTTCATCCATCGCCCGGCGGGCAAAGCCCAGCGCGGCAGCCGCCACCGTGGACCGGAACACATCCAGCGTTCCCATCGCATATTTGAACCCGGCATTTTCCTCCCCGATCAGCGCCGAGGCCGGGATGCGGCAATCCTCGAATGTCAGCCGCGCCAGCGGGTGCGGCGCAATCACCTCGATCCGCTCGGCAACCGTCAGGCCGGGCGTATCCGCCGGCACGAGAAAAGCCGAAATGCCTCGCGTGCCCGGTTCACCGGTGCGGGCATAGACGACATAGAAAGACGCAATCCCGCCATTGGAGATATAGGTTTTTTCGCCATTGAGGACGTAGCCGCCGCCCTCGCGGCAGGCCTCAAGCGAAAGTGAGGCGACATCTGATCCGGCTGCCGGTTCGGTCAACGCAAAAGCGGCCAGCGCCTCACCGGATGCCACTTTGGGCAGCCATTCGGCTTTCTGTGCGTCCGAGCCGAACAGCGAAATCGTCCCGGAGCCCAGCCCCTGCATGGCAAAGACAAAATCCGCGAGCCCAGAATGATAGCCCAGCGTCTCGCGCATGAGGCAGAGGCTGCGCACATCCAGCGTCTCGCTTGTCCCGCCATAGGCCGCCGGGACACAATTTCCGAGCCAGCCGGCCTCCCCCATTTTCCGGGCGAGGGTGCGGCAATCGGCATCAATATCGCCATGTCCGGTAAATCCATTCTGTCCGATTTCGGCGGCGCACCATCCGCGCGCGGCATGAGCCAGATCGCGATGCCGCTCCTCGAAGAACGGCCAGTCCAGAAAGGTCCGGTCGGCCATGATCAATTTCCTTCGAAGACGGGGGTTTCCTTCGCCATGAAAGCGCGATAGGCGCGGCGGAAATCCCCGGTCTGCATGCAGATCGCCTGGGCCTGTGCTTCCGCCTCGATCGCCTGATCAATTCCCATATCCCATTCCGCATTCAGCTGGGTCTTGGTGATGCCATTGGCGAAAGTCGGCCCCGCCGCAATCCGCGTGGCCCATTTCCCGGCCTCGTTCATCAATTCATCGGCGGCCACAAGCGCATTCCAGAAGCCCCAGCGTTCACCCTCTTCTGCACTCATCGACCGGCCGAAAAAGAGCAGTTCGCTCGCCCTGCCCTGCCCGATAATCCGGGGCAGGATCGCACAAGCGCCCATATCGCAACCGGCGAGGCCAACACGATTGAAGAGGAACGCCGTCCTGGCTTCCGGCGTGGCGATCCGCAGATCCGAGGCCATGGCGAGGATCGCCCCGGCCCCGACGCAGACACCGTCCACCGCCGCAATGACCGGTTGCGGGCAATGACGGATGGCTTTCACCAGATCGCCGGTCATCCGGGTGAATTCCAGCAGCTGCGGCATGTCCATATCGGTCAGCGGTCCGATGATTTCCTGCACATCACCGCCGGAACAGAAATTCCCGCCCGAGCCGGTCAGGATCACGGCCTTCACCTCGGGCGCATGCACCAGCTCCCGGAAGAAGTCACGTAGCTCGGCATAGCTTTCAAATGTCAGGGGATTTTTCTTCTCCGGACGGTCGAGCGTTACCGTCCCGACGCCATTATCGAACGACCACAGGAAATGTTCCGGATTGTGCGTGGCGGGGTTCATACCTTCATCTCCTGCATTTCGGCTGCGCGCTTGATATTGCGTGCCAGCTGCACATGACCGGCAATATACTGGTTCGGCACATCCACACCACGATAGCCCAGCTCCGCCGCCGCCCGCAGCGTCCAGTAGGGATCCGCCAGATGCGGCCTTGCCAGCGCCACCAGATCCGCCCGGCCGGCCGCCAGGATCGAATTGACGTGATCAACCTCGTAGATATTGCCGACCGCCATGGTGGAACAATGCAATGTATTGCGGATCTGGTCGGAAAACGGGGTCTGGAACATGCGGCCATAGACCGGCTCGCCTGCAGGGGTCGTCTGCCCCGCAGAAACATCAATCAGATCCGCACCAGCGCCGGCAAAGGCTTTTGCCACCTGCACCGTATCGTCCGGTGTGATGCCGTCCCCGCCGACCCAGTCAGTCGCCGACAGCCGCACCGCCATCGGTTTGTCCTCTGGCCAGACAGCGCGCATGGCCGTGAAGACGTCCAGCGGAAAGCGCAGCCGGTTTTCCAGACTGCCGCCATATTCGTCTGTGCGTTGGTTCGAAACCGGTGTGATGAAGGAGGAGAACAGATAGCCGTGCGCGCCATGCATCTCGACCATGTCGAACCCGGCTTCCAGCGCCCGCCGGGTCGCAATGACAAATTCCTCCTTCACCCGGTCCATGTCCTCACGCGTCATTTCCCGCGGCGTCTGGTTTTTCTCCGACCAGGGAATGGGTGACGGCCCGATCAGCTCCCAACCGCCGGACTCAAGTGGCTCGTTATTGCCCTCCCAGGACAGTTTCGTCGCACCCTTGCGGCCCGCATGCCCGATCTGGATGGCCATCTTTGCATTATTGGCATGCACATGATCGACCACAAGCTTCCAGGCGGCGGCATGCTCATCCGTGTAAATGCCGGCGCATCCGGGAGAAATCCGCGCATCGGC
Organism: Rhodobacterales bacterium CG15_BIG_FIL_POST_REV_8_21_14_020_59_13; assembly: GCA_002783385.1. GTDB lineage: Bacteria > Pseudomonadota > Alphaproteobacteria > Caulobacterales > Maricaulaceae > Hyphobacterium. The sequence continues at coordinate 6,374 of PFFX01000024.1, forward strand.
AGCGACATTTGTCATTTCCGTATAGATCAGCCCGGCTCCGCCCATGGCGCGGGAGCCGTAATGGACGAAGTGGAAATCATTGATCAGCCCGTTCTCGCTTGAATACATGCACATCGGCGAAACCACGACTCGGTTCTTGAGCTCCATCCCGCGCAGGGCATAAGGCACGAACATGGGCGGCCGCACCGATACGCCGTGCTTTTTCGCGAACCAGTCCTCCATGCGCGCCATCCATTTCGGATCGCGTTCGCGAAGGTTTTCATGGCTGATGCGTTGCGAGCGGGTCAGCAGCGAATAGGCAAACTGGATAGGCTCGAAATCAAGATAGCGCTCCAGTGTTTCGAACCATTCGGTCGAATTGCGCGCCGCCGATTGCAGCTTCAGCACTTCGACCGTGCGGACCTCCTGATACTCTCTCAGCCCCTCCTCGACGGGTTTTGTGGTCGAGGTTAGCACCTCCGCCAGCATGATCGCATCCTCGAGGGCCAGCTTGGTGCCCGAACCGATGGAGAAGTGCGCCGTGTGCGCCGCATCGCCCAGAAGGATGATGTTCCTGTGCGTCCAGGTTTCACACAGCACACGCCGGAAATTGAGCCAGGCCGAACCGCGCAAATGCCTGGCATTGCTCATCAATGCATGACCACCGAGCTGATCGGCGAAGAGCGCCTCGCACGCCCGGCAGGTCTCGTCCTGATCCATCCGGTCAAAGCCGAGCCCTTTCCAGGTCTCCTCTGAACACTCGACAATGAAGGTCGAGAAATCATCATCAAACCGATAGGCATGGGCCCACACCCAGCCGTGCGCGGTCTCCTTGAAGGCAAAGGTGAAGGCGTCGAATACCTTTTTCGTACCCAGCCAAATAAATTTATTGGCCCGCGCATCAATGTCCGGCTTGAACACATCGGCATATTGCTCGCGGATCCGGGAATTGATTCCGTCCGCCGCAATCACGATATCCGCGGGGGGCAGATTCGCCGGATCAATCTCGGACTCGAAATGCAGATTGACGCCCAGCTCGGCGGCGCGGTCCTGCAGAATGCTCAACAGGCGCTTGCGGCCGATGCCGCAAAATCCGTGTCCGCCGGAACTTTCCACCGCGCCTTTGAAATGGACGTCGATATCGTCCCAGTGTGCCAGCGAACCGGCAATGGATTTCGCGCTC